>NZ_JBFRFA010000005.1:0-139512 GCF_052114585.1 Pedococcus sp. 2YAF34 | reverse complement strand
GCCGCCGCCCGGCGGCTCGGGCGGCTGCAGCCCGGCGACCGCCCGGCACCGGCCCTGGCGCCGAAGGGACCCGACCTCGACCGCTGGGAGCGGCTCGGGAGGCTCGACCTCGTGGCGGGGGAGGCGGAAGTCGAGGAACGGGTGGCGCAGGCCCTCACGCGCAGTGGGGTGTCGGCCCTGGTCGGGTGGGTGCCGGCCGACCGCATACCCGCCCTGGCTCACCGCGTAGGGAGGTGCGGGGGAGCGGTCGTGCCACTGGCTCGGCCGCGCGGCCTGCAGCCGCCGACCCTGCTCGGCGAGACCGGTGCCTCCCGCGACTTCGCCCCTCTCGTCGAGACGTATGCCACCGTGCCCTACGCCGACGTGAACCCCTCGCTGCTGGCGGGCCTCGCCTACGTCGTGATGTTCGGGATGATGTTCGCCGACGCCGGCCACGGGCTCCTGCTGCTCATCGCGGCGCTCGTCCTGCGCTGGCGGCCCCGGCCGTGGATGCGGGCGGGGCGCCGGGTCTGGCTCTTCCTGGCCGGCGCAGGCTTGTGCAGCATCGTCTTCGGCGCCCTCTACGGCGAGGTCTTCGGACCCACCGGCGTCCTGCCGACCCTGTGGCTGGACCCGGTCGCCAGCCCGGTCGAGCTGCTGGCCGCGAGCGTCGGGGTGGGTGGCGTCCTGCTCGCGGGCGCGTACGCGCTGGGCACGGTCAACCGCTATCGGGAAGGCGGGTGGCGACGCGCCGCCTACGCCCCGTCCGGGCTCGCCGGCTCGACCCTGTTCCTCGCGATGGTGGCCGCCGTGGCCGGCGCCTACCTCGGGTACGGCGCCCTGGTGGCCGCGGCGGTGGTGCTCGCGGTGGCCGGGCTCACGACCGCGTACGTGGGGCTGCTGGCGCGTTCAGGGGGCGGCGCCGGCGGGGCGGCGGAGGCAGCGGTGGAGCTGTTCGACCTCGTCGTGCGGCTGGGCTCCAACCTCGTCAGCTTCGCCCGGCTCGCGGCGTTCGGGCTGACGCACGCGGCGCTGGGGGCCGTGGTGTGGGACGGCACCACCGGGCTCTGGTCGGGCGGTGGCCTCGCCGTCATCGGTGCGGTGGTGCTCTTCGTGGTCGGCAACGCGGTGACCTTTGCGCTCGAGGGTCTCGTCGCGGCCATCCAGGCCCTGCGGCTGGAGTACTACGAGCTGTTCTCCCGCGTCTTCGACAGTGAGGGCGTCCCGTTCCGACCCTGGCACGTGCCGATCACCACCGACCCCGTCGACCCCGTCGAGCCGGCCACGAGCGAGCCCTCCGGCGGGCCCTCCACCGAGCTCTCGACCGAGCCCCTCACCCAGGAGGTCCCATGTTGACCTGGCTCATCGCCCTGCCGGCCGTCGCCGTCGTCAGCGCGTCGACGCACCTGCTCCTGCGCCGCGGCGGCCGACGGCTGCGGTGGGTCGCGGCAGCCAACGGCGTCCTGCTCGTGGGCGCGCTGGTGCTCGTCGAGCTCGCGACCCGCGCCGGCCCCTCGGCAGCGGCACAGCACCCCGGCACCGCCACGGCGACGGTGACCGCCGCGACGACGGCGGCCTCCGCAGGGACGGCCAACGGGTCGGCACTTCTGGGTGCGGCCATCGCGGTGGCGGGCTCCTCGATCGGTGCGGCCATCGCCGTCGCCTACACGGGTTCGGCGGCCCTCGCGGCGATCAGCGAACGGCCCGAGCTGTTCGGGCGGGCGATGGTCATCGTGGGGCTGGCCGAGGGCATCGCCATCTACGGGCTCATCGTCTCCGTCATCCTCATCGGCCGGGCATGACCACCCCGGCGACCGGGCGCGACGCCCGCGACGTGGCCGCCCTGGGCGAGGAGACGGCCCTCGGCGCCCTGCGCCTGGTGGGCGTGGCGGTCCACGCGGCCGAGACACCCGACCAGGCGCGAGAGGGCTGGGCCCGCCTGCAGGGCAGCGGGCTGGTGGTGCTCACCTCCTTGGCATCGGCGGCGTTGGGTGACGCGCGACTGGCGCCGGGTGCGCCCCTCACCGTGGTGGTGCCGCCATGACCGCGGTGACCCGCTCGCGCCCTGCTCCAGACCCGGCCCTCGACCCGGCGGCGTCCGCGCTCGAGCCCCTCGTGGGTGCGCTCCTGCGTCGCGCGACGCACGAGGCCGCGGAGCTGGTGTGGACGGCCGAGCACGAGGGCACGACGTCGGTGGCCGAGGTGCGTCGCAGGATCGACGCCACGGTCCTTGCCGCCGCCGAGCAGGGGCGCGCCGAGGGTGCCGACTTGGTGGCGGCCGACCTCGCCGCGGCGCGACGCCGGGGACGCACCACGCTCCTGCAGGCACAGGCGGCCCTGCACGCGCAGGTGCGCGAGGCGGCAGGTCAGGCCGTCCGGGACCTGCTCGACCGGCCGGGCAACCGGGACCGGCTCGAGGCCGTCCTGCGGGACGCGCTCGGAGGGCCGGCGCAGGTGCGGGTCACGGCAGACGGTGGTCTGCAGGCCGTGGCCGCGGACGGCCGGGTGCTCGACGCCTCGGTCGACGTCCTCGCCCGCCGGGCCGTCGACGGGCTGGACCTGGAGGCGCTGTGGACGACCTCCTGAGCACCGGCGCGAGGGTGTCGCGGGTCAGTGGTCCGCTGGTCGAGGTCGACGGGCTCTCGGAGGTGGCCATGTCCGAGCTCGTCGCCCTCGGCGGCCTCGGGGTGCCGGGCGAGGTCGTCGCGCTGCGCGGCTCGGTGGCCACCGTCCAGGCCTACGAGTACACCGGCGGCCTCGCGGTGGGTGAGCCCGCGCGCGCCCTGGGCCGGCCGCTGTCGGCGCGGCTGGGGCCGCACCTCCTCGGTGGCGTCTTCGACGGCCTGCTGCGCCCGCTGCTCGGCGCCTCCACCTGGCTGACGGCCGATGCGGGCAGGCCCGCGGCCGGCACCGCCCGGGTTCAGTGGGAGCCGGGGGTGGCGGTGGGTGCGCAGGTCTCTGCCGGCACGCGGCTGGGGACCCTGCCCGGTACCGGTGCCCTGGAGCAGGGCGTCCTCGTGCCGCCGGGCCTGACGGGCACCGTGGACTGGGTCGCGCCGGCCGGCGTGCGGGCGGCTGCCGAGCCGCTCGTGACCGTCGGTGGTGAAGCCGTGCGGGCGGTCGAGGACTGGCCCGTGCGCCGGCCGCGGCCGGTCCGCGCGAGGTTCGGGGCGTCCGAGCCGCTGCTCACCGGCCAGCGGGTGCTCGACGCGGTGTTCCCGGTGGCCCGCGGCGGCACCGTGGCGGTGCCCGGCGGGTTCGGGACGGGGAAGACGATGCTGCTGCAGCAGATCGCGAAGTGGTGCACCGCCGAGGTCATCGTCTACGTCGGCTGCGGCGAGCGCGGCAACGAGATGGCCGACGTGCTGGCCGAGCTCCGCGAGCTCACCGACCCCGCGACCGGCCGGCGGCTGGCCGAGCGCACCGTCATCATCGCCAACACCTCCAACATGCCCATGATGGCGCGCGAAGCAAGCATCTACAGCGGGGTCACCGTCGCCGAGTACTTCCGCGACATGGGGTACGAGGTCGTGGTCATCGCCGACTCGACGTCGCGGTGGGCCGAGGCGCTGCGCGAGTTCGCGTCCCGCTCCGGTGCCCTCCCCGCCGAGGAGGGGTACCCGGCCGAGCTCCCGTCGGCGCTCGCGGCCTTCTACGAGCGGGCCGGTCGGGTGGAGACCCTCGGTGGGGACGCGGCGTCGGTCACGATCATCGGCGCGGTCTCCCCGGCCGGTGGAGACCTCACCGAGCCCGTGACCGCCCACACCGAGCGGTTCGTCCGGGCGGTGTGGGGCCTGGACCGCGACCTCGCGTACGCGCGCCACTACCCGGCGGTCGCCTGGTCCGGCAGCTTCTCGCGCGAGGCGGAGGCGGTGGGCGCCTGGTACACCCGCCACGGCGACCCGGAGTGGGCGGTGCGGCGCGGGCGGGTGGTCGGGCTCCTCGCCGAGGCTGACCGGCTCGGCGCGCTGGCCGCCCTCGTCGGCGTCAACGCCCTGCCGGGCGCCGAGCGCGTCGCGCTGCTGGCCGGCCGCCTCCTGCGTGAGGGGGTCCTGCAGCAGAGCGCGCTGTCGCCGCACGACATCCACTGCTCGGCAGCCAAGACGGCCGCCCTGGTCGACCTGGTGCTCGCGGTCGTCGACGAGTGCCAGGACCTGGTGGCGCAGGGGGTGACTGCGTCCGAGGTGGAGGAGGTCGACTTCTCCCCGGTGCTGCGGGCGGCGCAGGAGTGCCCCCCGGACGAGAGCGGTCCGGTCGTGGAGCGCCAGCAGGTCATGCTCGAGCGCCTGGGGATGCTGCGGTGAGCCCGCGCCCCCGCGGCCCGGCCCTGCTCCGCGTCGAGCACCACGGCGTCGTGGCGGTGCACGGCCCGCTGCTGGTCCTCTCGGCGGTGCAGGGCACCGGGTGGGACGAGTTCGCGCAGGTCCGGGTGCGCACCGACGGGACGCAGCGCGGTGACCGCCACGGGGTCGTGCTCGAGGTCGACCGGGACGTCGCCGTCGTGCAGGTCCTCGAGGGCACCGACGGGCTGGTGCCCGAGACGACGGGCGTGGTGTTCACCGGGAGCCCGCTGCGGGTGCCTGTCGGCCCGGGCTGGCTGGGCCGGGTGTGCAACGGCCGCGGCGAGCCCGTCGACGGCGGCCCGCCCATCACCGGCACCAGCACCGCCGCGGTCGCCGGGGCCCCGCTCAACCCCACCCGCCGGGTCTCACCGGCCGAGCCCGTCCTCACCGGCATCTCCGTCATCGACGCCCTCACCACGCTGGTCCGCGGCCAGAAGCTCCCGGTCTTCTCCGCCGCCGGCCTGCCCCACCTGGAGCTCGCCGCGCAGATCGCCGCCCAGTCCACCGCCGGCGACGACCCCTTCTCGGTGGTGTTCGCCGGCATGGGGCTGACCCACGCCGACGCCGACGCGGTGCGCGACGTGCTCGAGGAGCGCCTCGACGCCGGCGAGCTGGTGCTCATGCTCAACACCGCCGACGACCCGGTGATCGAGCGCATCCTGACGCCCCGCATCGCCCTGACCGTGGCCGAGCACCTGGCGTTCGAGCTAGGCCGGCACGTCCTCGTCGTGCTGGCCGACATGACCAGCTACGCCGAGGCGCTGCGCGAGGTGTCCTCCGCGCGCGGCGAGCTGCCGGGCCGGCGCGCCTACCCCGGCTACCTCTACAGCGACCTCGCCAGCCTCTACGAACGCTGCGGGCGCATCGAGGGGACACCCGGCTCGGTGACGGTCGTGCCGGTCCTGACCATGCCCGCGGGCGACATCACCCACCCCGTGCCCGACCTCACCGGGTACATCACCGAGGGGCAGGTGGTCCTCAGCCGCGAGGCCCACTCGCGCGGCGTCTACCCTCCCGTCGACCCGCTGGGGTCGTTGTCGCGGCTGATGCGCAACGGCGCCGGGGCGGGGCACACCCGCGAGGGACACGTGGAGGTCGCGGCGCAGCTGCTCGCCGCCCTGGCCCGGGCGCGCGACGTGGCCGAGCTGGCGGAGCTCGTCGGCACCGAGGGCCTGAGCGCCACCGACCGGCTCTACCTCCAGCTCGAGGACCACCTCGAGCGCGACCTCGTGCACCAGGCCCGGACCGAGCGGCGCACCCTCGACGAGACCCTGCGGCGGTGCTGGCAGGTCGTCGGCACGCTTCCGCGCCGCGAGCTGGCCATGCTGCCATCGGACCTGCTCGACCGCTACGGGGTGGGGCCGTGACCACGGGCCACCGTTCGGTCCCACCCGGGCGGGCGGGGCGCGTCTGGCTGCGGCGTCGGCTGCAGACCGCGCGGCGCGGCCGTGAGCAGATGGACCGCCGGCTGCGCATCCTGCTGCCGGAGCGGCGGCAGCTGGTGGCGGTGCTGGACCAGCAGCGCCACGACTGGTCGGGGGCGTGCGAGGACGCCGCGACCTGGCTGCGCCGGGCGGCCCTGCTCGGCGGGGAGGACGCGCTCGAGCTGGCGCGCAGTGCCCAGCAGGTGCGTGTCACCGTCGCGTGGGCGAGCTCGATGGGCGTGACGTACCCCGTCGAGGCGAGCCTGACCCGCGCCGGCCCGCAGCTCGAGCGCCTGTGGTCCAACGCCGCCCTCGCGCCCGCGACCACCGCGGCCTGGCGGATGGTGGAGGCCGGGGCCGCGCTCGCCGTCACCGAGGAGGCGGTGCGCCGCCTCGATGCCGAGATCACCCTCACCCGGCGCCGGCTGCGCGTGCTGGACCAGCGGTGGTTGCCCGAGCTCACCGGGGCCCTGCGCGACCTCGAGCTGGTGCTGGAGCAGGGCGAGCTCGAGGACGGCATCCGGCTGCGGCACGGCGGGGCGGCAGGTGGCGAGGGAGGTCGGCCCCGGGGCGGCCGGCCCTAGGGAGCGTGCCTTTGGTCCCTGCTGGCCTCTCGGGCGCCGGTGCATCGTGGGCTCATGGCGGACACCTCGACCCGCACCGACCGCGAGATCCGGCACGTCCCGCTGCTCGAACCGCTCGTCGGCGACTACGAGGAACGCTGTCGCACGTTCAGCTGGGAGCAGGCTCGGGGCCTGCTCGCCGGGCTGCCCGGAGGCGGCCTCAACATGGCCCACGAGGCGGTGGACCGGCACGCCACCGGACCGCTGCGGGACGTGGTCGCCCTGCGGTTCCTCGACCGCGGGCAGCTGGTCACCGAGCTGACCTACGCCGAGCTCCGGCGGGCGAGCGACGCCGTGGCCGTGGGCCTGCAGGCGCTCGGGGTGGACCCGGGCGACCGCGTGTGCACGTTGTTGCAGCGCTCGCCCGAGCTGTACCTGACCGTCCTCGGCACGCTCAAGGCCGGCGCCGTCTACTGCCCGCTCTTCCCGGCCTTCGGCCCGGAGCCGGTGTTCGAGCGGCTGTCCCTGGGGAAGGTCCGGGTCCTGGTCACGGACCGGATCTCGTACGAGCGCAAGGTCGCCCAGTTCCGCGACCGCCTCCCGCACCTGGAGACGGTGCTCCTCGTCGACGGCGCCGCGGCGCCGGCCGACGACGACGCGGACGCTGCATCCGGCGCGCGCCCCGAGGACACCGGCTCGTGGGCGGCGATGGTGGAGTCGGCCACCGCGGCGCTGGACCGCGACGGCTTCAGGATCGCCCAGACCCGTCCGGACCAGGCGGCCCTGCTGCACTTCACCAGCGGCACCACGGGGAAGCCGAAGGCGGCGGTGCACGTCCACGAGGCCGTGGTGGCGCACCACGTGACCGCGATGTACGCCCTGGACCTGCGGCCGGGGGACGTCTACTGGTGCACCGCCGACCCCGGGTGGGTGACGGGCACGTCGTACGGCATCATCGGGCCGCTGTGCCGCGGGGTCACGGTGGTCACGGACTCGGCCGACTTCGACGCCCGGCGCTGGTACCGCACCCTGCAGGACGAGCGGGTCACCGTCTTCTACACGGCGCCGACCGCGCTGCGGATGCTCATGCGGGTCGGGTCCCAGATGGCCCACGAGTACACCTTCCCGGCACTGCGGCACGTGGTCAGCGTCGGTGAGCCGCTCAACCCCGAGGCCGTCGTGTGGGGCGTGGAGGCGTTCGGGCTGCCGGTGCACGACACGTGGTGGCAGACCGAGACCGGCGCGATCATGGTGAGCAACTACCCCGGCATGGCGATCCGCCCCGGGTCCATGGGGCGGCCGGTGCCGGGCATCACCGCAGTCGTCCTCGAGCGCGGGCCGGACGGCCGGGCCGCGGTGGTCGACGGGCACGTTCGAGTCCTCACCGAGCCCGACGCGGTGGGGGAGCTGGCGCTGCGACCGGGGTGGCCCTCGATGTTCCGGGCCTACCTCGACGACCCCGACCGCTACGGCGCCTGCTTCGCCGACGGCTGGTACCTCAGCGGCGACCTGGCCCGCTTCGACGCCGACGGCTATGGCTGGTTCGTCGGGCGGGCGGACGACGTCATCAAGTCCGCCGGCCACCTCATCGGCCCCTTCGAGGTGGAGAGCGCCCTGATGGAGCACCCCGCCGTCGCGGAGGTCGGCGTGATCGGCAAGCCCGACCCGCTCGCCGGCGAGATCGTCAAGGCCTTCGTCACGCTCCGGGCGGGGTACGAGGCGACGCCGGCGCTGCAGCGCGAGCTCATCACGTTCGGGCGGCACCGGCTCGGGTCCGTGGCCCCGCGGGAGATCGCCTTCGACCCGGCACTGCCTCACACCCGCAGCGGCAAGGTGATGCGGCGGCTGCTCAAGGCCCGCGAGCTCGGGCTGCCCGAGGGCGACCTCTCGACGGTGGAAGGACAGCCATGACCGCGACCGAGCAGAGGAGCGGGACCGCGACCGAGCGTGCGGCCGCGGACACCACCGAGCAGGCGACCGGGACGAGCGGCGCGGACACGCCCGCCGGCCTGCTGCGGGCGATGCTGCGCATCCGGCGGTTCGAGGAGAAGTGCGCAGAGCTCTACAGCGCCACCAAGATCCGCGGCTTCCTCCATCTGTGCATCGGCGAGGAGGCAGTCGCCGTCGGGGTCGTGGGCGCGCTGGCAGCCGAGGACGCGGTCGTGTCGACCTACCGCGAGCACGGGCACGCCCTGGCGCGTGGGGTGCCGATGACGGCGATCATGGCGGAGATGTTCGGGAGGTCCACCGGCTGCAGCGGCGGACGCGGCGGCTCGATGCACCTGTTCGACGCCGGCCGCCGGTTCTACGGGGGCAACGCGATCGTGGCGGGGGGCCTGCCGGTCGCGGTCGGCCTGGCGCTGGCCGACCACCTGACCGGCAGCCCTGCCGTGACGGCGTGCCTGTTCGGCGACGGGGCGTTCGCCGAGGGGGAGTGGCACGAGAGCGCGAACCTGGCTGCCCTGTGGCACCTCCCCGTGCTGTTCTGCTGCGAGAACAACCGCTACGCCATGGGGACGTCGCTGGCCCGCGAGCACGCGCAGACCGACCTCGCCGCGCGCGCCGCGTCGTACGGCATGGTCTCGTGGGCGGTCGACGGCATGGACGTCACCCAGGTGCGGGAGGCGACGACCAAGGCCCTCGCCTACGTCCGTGACAGCGGGCAGCCGTGCTTCCTGGAGCTGCGGACCTACCGCTTCCGCGCCCACTCGATGTACGACCCCGACCGCTACCGCGACCCGGCCGAGATCGAGCAGTGGAAGCGGTCCGACCCGATCCCTGCGCTGACCGAGCAGCTCGTGCAGCGGGGTCAGGTGACCACCGCCGACGTCGAGCAGTGGGAGCGGGAGATCGGCCAGGAGATCGCCGCGGCGGTCGCTGCCGCCGACGCGGCGCCTCTCGAGCCCGTCGAGGACCTCACGCGCCACCTCACCAGCACCGGGCCCGGCGAGGGGAGCGCGTCATGAGCCCGCGGACGGCCACCGCGACCCACCGCCGCGGCCGCAAGGCATCGGCCCCACCTGCGCCGACGGCCACGGCCACCACGTACCGCGAGGCCCTGAGGGAGGCGCACCGCGAGGCGATGCGTCGCGACCCGCGCGTGTTCCTCATGGGCGAGGACGTCGGCCGCTACGGCGGGGCATTCGCGGTGAGCCTCGGGCTGCTCGAGGAGTTCGGCGAGGACCGGGTGCGCGACACGCCCCTGTCCGAGGCCGCGTTCACCGGGGCGGGGATCGGCGCCGCGATGCGGGGCATGCGTCCGGTCGTCGAGATCATGACGGTCAACTTCAGCCTGCTGGCGCTCGACCAGGTCCTCAACAACGCAGCCACGCTGCGCCACATGTCCGGAGGGCAGCTGTCGGTGCCGCTGGTCATCCGCATGACGACCGGCGCCGGCCGGCAGCTCGCTGCTCAGCACTCCCACAGCCTCGAGGGCTGGTACGCGCACATCCCCGGCCTTCGCGTGCTCGCCCCCGCGACCCTCGAGGACGCCCGCGGCATGCTGTGGCCCGCGCTGCAGGACCCCGACCCCGTCGTCATCTTCGAGCACGGCTCCCTCTACAACCTCTCCGGCCACCTCCCGGCGGACCCCGGACCCGTGGACATCGAGCGTGCAGCCGTACGGCGCAGCGGCACCGACGTCACGCTCGTCGCCTTCGGCGGCACCCTCGGCAAGGCGCTGACGGCTGCGGAGTCCCTTGCAGCACAAGGGATCAGCGCCGAGGTCGTCGACCTGCGGGTGCTCCGGCCGCTGGACGACGCGACCATCATGGAGTCCGTCGCCCGCACCCACCGGCTCGTCGTCGTCGACGAGGCCTGGCGCACCGGCAGCCTCGCCGGCGAGGTCAGCGCCCGCGTGGCCGAGCAGGCGTTCTTCGAGCTCGACGCACCCGTCGAACGGGTGGGCGCGGTCGAGGTCCCGGTGCCCTACGCCCAGCACCTGGAGGAGGCGACCCTGCCCCAGGTGCCCGGGATCGTGGCGGCGGCACGACGGGCGGTGGGTGAGGATGGCTGAGTTCCGCATGCCCTCGCTCGGCGCCGACATGGACGAGGGCATCCTGCTCGAGTGGCTCGTCAAGGCCGGTGACGCCGTCCACCGCGGCGACATCGTGGCCGTGGTCGAGACGCCCAAGTCCGCGGTCGAGGTGGAGACCTTCGACGACGGCACGGTGCAGCAGCTGCTCGTCGAGGAGGGCCAGACGGTCCCGGTGGGGGCCCCGCTCGCGGTAATCGCGGACGGTCACGGCGCCGCGCCCGTCGAGGCCGTGCCTGCTGTGGCCGCAACGCCGCCCGTCGTCGCCGTGCCCGCCGTCCACCCTCCCTCCCCGGTCCTGCGCCACCGTGCCAGGGAGCTCGGCGTCGACCTGGACCAGCTCACCGGCACGGGCCCCGACGGAGCGGTCACCCGCCAGGACGTCGAGCACGCGGTCGCCGTACACGCGGTGGACCGGCACCCGCTCGACCGGCACGTGGGACGTCCCCGGGGCCGTGGCCGGGTACCTGCGGCGGCACCCACCGGGCGAGCCGGCAGGCTTCGCGTCTCCCCGCTGGCGCGCCGGCTGGCTGCGGAGCAGGGGGTCGACCTCGCCACGCTCGCGGGATCGGGGCCAGGGGAGAGCATCCGCGCCGCCGACGTCAGGGACGCGGCCGCCGCCGGCCGGGACGGTCGCCCGGTCGAACCGCCCGCCACAACCCCGCCCCGCGCGGAACACGCTGCGCCGCAGGACATGCGGACCGCCATCGCGGCGCTGATGAGCCGGTCGAACCGCGAGGTCCCGCACTACTACCTCAGCACCACCATCGACCTCCACGCCGCCCTGCAGTGGATGCACGAGCGCAACCGCGAGCTGGAGGTCGCCGACCGCCTCGTCCCCGCAGCGCTGATGCTGGCGGCCACCGCGCGCGCCGCCCGTCAGGTGCCGCAGCTGAACGGGCACTGGGTCGACGGCGGCTTCGTGCCCGCCGCGCAGGTGCGACTCGGGTTCATCGTGTCGCTGCGCGGCGGGGGCCTGCTCGTGCCGGCCATCGCCGAGGCCGACTCGGTGTCGGTCCTGGAGACGATGGCCAGGGTCCGCGACCTGACCCGCCGGGCGCGCAGTGGACGGCTGCGCGCCTCCGAGCTGGCCGAGCCCAGCATCACGGTGTCCAACCTGGGGGAGCAGGGGGTCGAGAGCGTCCAGGGCGTGATCTACCCGCCGCAGGTGGCCCTCGTGGGGTTCGGGACCCCGGTCGAGCGCCCGTGGGCGGTCGACGGGCTCATCGGGGTGCGCCCGCTCGTCACGGCCACCTTGGCCGGCGACCACCGCGCGAGCGACGGGGCCACCGGGGCGAGGCTGCTCAGGGCCATCGACGCGTTGCTACAGAGACCGGAGGAGCTATGACCCCACAAGAGGCCCGCAGCATGCTCGAGACGACGCTGCGGGAGATCGTGCCCGACGCCTCGCTCGCGGAGCTGGGTGGCTCAGCGGACCTGCGCCAGGAGCTCGAGCTCGACTCCCTCGACTTCGTCGAGCTGGTCGACCGGCTCAGCAAGCGCGCAGGCTTCCGGATCGAGGACGACGACGCCGACGAGCTGCGGACCGCTGACTCGGCCACGTCGTTCCTCGTCCGCGGATCGGCCGGCCGCTCCTGAGCCACCCGGACGCCCGTCCTCGTCCCCGGGACCTTCGCCCCCTGTCCCGCGAACGGGGGCGTCCCACGCTGGGTGGATGACCGTCGCCACGCAGCCCCTGTCCGCGCTGTACAAGCCCCGCCGCGGCAGGGTGGAGCTCGTCGACGTGCCGGAGCTGTCCTACCTCGTGGTGCCGGGGCAGGGCGCCCCCGAGGGCTTCGACTTCGCAGCTGCCATCCAGGCGCTGTACGCGGTGAGCTGGGGCGCGCACTTCCTGTCGCGCAGGGCGTTCGGCGAGGCGCCTGCGGTGATGCCGCTGGAGGCGCTGTGGTGGGTGGAGGGTGAACGACAGCAGGGCATCGTGGAGGAGGTGGCCCGCGGCGGCGCGACGATGGCCGACACCGACCGCGGCGAGTGGCGTTGGGAGGCGATGATCGTGCAGGGCGACCCGATCGACGCCGTCGTCGTCGCCGAGGCCGTCGCCCAGGCACGCGGCAAGAACCTCACCGCGCTGGACCGGATCGAGCTCCGCACGTGGACGGAGGGCCGGTGTGCGCAGCTGCTGCACGTGGGTCCGTACGCCGAGGAGGCCCCGTCCCTGGCGCGGCTCCACACGGCGATCGCGGACGCCGGGCTGCGGCCGCGGGGGCGGCACCACGAGATCTACCTCGGCGACCCCAGGCGCGCTGCGCCGCAACGGCTCCGCACCATCCTGCGCCAGCCGGTCGAGCCGGCCTGAGCAACGCGGCTCCCTGAGCGACGCGGCTCCGAGTGCCTGACGCCCCTCAGGTCACGGCGAGGAGCGCGACGGCAACAGCCACGACAACGGCGAAACCGGCGATCGTCGGCACGCCCAGGCCCGGCAACGGTGCAGGTTCACGTCTGGCCACCACACCCGTACCCCGATGCCGGCCCCACCCCTTGGTGGTCGCCCGCGCCGCGAGCACCAGCACGATGCCGACGGCGAGCAGGGCGAGGGGGGCTGCGACGGTGTCCGGGAAGTAGCGCTGCATGACCCCCGGCACGACGCCGAGCGTCGCCAGCGAACCGACTGCGAGCAGGACCAGGCTGCGCAGGCGCACCCCCGCGAGGACCAGCAGCACCGCCGAGGCCACCGCGAGCACCGAGCCCCAGTCGTGCTCCATGGTGATCTCGGAGCCCACCGACAGCGTGATGCCACCCAGCAGGTCGGTGCCGTAGCGCGGCCGCAGGTGCCGGCCCCATCCCAGCATCAGCCACACCCCGCCGAGTCCCCAGATGGCAAGGCCGGACGCGTCCGAGCCGCCGTCGCCGAGGAAGGCAGCGGTCCCCGAGCCGAGGGCGACCGCGAGGCCGACCAGTACCGCGGCCTGCTGCGGCAGCCAGCGGTGGCGACGCCAGAGCTCGGCGGCCCCGAGGGTGGTCGCCGCCGACGTCACGAAGGCCACCTCCTCGCCCGCCAGGTGGAACGTCTGGTCCGCCAGCAGCCCCGTGAAGAGCCCGGTGCCCATGACGGCCAGCACCCACAGGACCGAGCGCAGCCGGCCGGTCGCAGGACGGTCGGCCGCGACGGGCACGAGGAAGCCCGCCACCACCAGGGCCGTCGTGGCCGTGAGGGTGACGGCGAGGCGGCCCACCCGTCCGAGGTCGTCGAAGTACAGGCCCCCGATGACCATGGCCGCGATGAGGATGAGGATGCCTCCGACGTAGCCGAGGGCCTCCGTCACGAGGCTGCCGGACGGCGTGGTGGGAACGGTCACCGGCAGGCCGGGGGCAGGTGTGGCCACCGCGGCCGCCGGGCCCGGCTCGGACACGGTCGGCCCGGTCGCGACCGCTGCGGCAGCGGTCTCGCCGTGCTCCTCGGCCAGGATGCGACGCCCCTGCTCGGGGGTGATGAGGCCGCGTTCGACCCAGCGCCGGACGTGGGCGTCGAGGCTGACGGCGCCGGTCGGCCCGGCGGTCGTCACCATGGCGGTGGCGGCCACGCCGCCGAGGGCGCGCGCCGCGAGTCACCGCCCAGCAGCCGCGAGGCGGCCCGGCGACGGCGCAGCTCCCGCACCAGGGCGCCCTGCTGGCGCCGGATCATCTCCGTGGTGTCGTCCAGGGCCGGGCCGGGGGCGGTCTCGGCGAGGACGTCGGGGGCGTCCGAGCCCAGTGTGGCAAGGGCCTCCTCGGTGGCCATGAGCCGCTGCAGCAGCTCACGCAGCGGGGCGCTGTCCAGGCCGTCGTCCTTCCGGGTGGCAAGGCGACGCGCCCGGAGTCGGGCGTCGGGCTGCGAGTGCTTCTTCATCCTGTCGTCCCGATCCTGCGGTCGCTCAGTGGATCTCCACGCGGGTGGCCTTGGACTCGGCCACCTTCGGCATCGACACTGCTGGTCGTCATGGTCGTTGACTCGATCCGGGCCTGTGCCCATCGTGACCCCTCGAGGTCCAGTCCATCCGGTGAGACGCCCGGGCGGGAGGGTCGTTGGTCCCGGGAGCACGGGTGCGGGCCACGGCACGGGCATCGCTGCGGGTGCGTGTAGTGGTGCGGTCCAGCCCGTTGACGAGGTCGAGCCACCGGTCCAGCCCGGTCAGGTCGCCGCGAGCCGACCGGTAGCCCACGTGTCCGTCGGGCCGGACCGCCACCACGCCGCAGCCCGGTGCGTCGTCGAGGCGGTGGAGGACCACGTGCTGCCCCGTGCGGGAGGGTGCGGAGGCGTCGCGGTCGAGCAGCACGTGGATGCCGGGCCGGGCGGTGAGCTCGTGCAGGCTCCGCGTCCGTCCGTCGACGAGGACCTCGCGGTCGGGAAGGCGGTCCCCGGGGCGTGGCCCGGCGGCGTACGGGGTGTCGTCGAGGGACAGGACGCTGTGCCGGTAGCGGACCCAGCGCTGGGACAGGACCGCGGCGACGGTGGCGGAGAGCCGGCGCCGCCCGAGCAGGTGGGGCAGCAGCGGCACGAGCCCGGTAGCGAAGTGGGCGCGGCCGAGCTCCGCCACCGGCGAGGTCGACGCCTCGGCGAAGAGCACGAGCCTGGTCAGCGCCACCACCTGCCGGGCGACGGGGCGGCGCTCGTCGCCGTAGGAGGCGAGTAGCGGCTCGGCCGCGTCGTGGCCGGCCGCCAGGGCGAGCTTCCACCCGAGGTTGAGGCCGTCGACCAGGCCGGTGTTCATGCCCTGCGCGGCTGCCGGGGAGCTGGTGTGGGCGGCGTCGCCCGCGAGGAAGACCGGCCCCTCGCGGAACGTCGACGCGACCCGGTGCTGCAACGGCACGACCGACGACCAGGCGCACCTCGTCACCACGGCCGGTAGTCCCGCGCCCGCCACCAGTCGATCCAGCTCGTCGTCCTCCACCCGCGTGGGCGGTTCGCCGCCGGCGCGTGCGGGGCGGGTGGCCAGGAGCCGCCAGGGCGCCCCGTTCTCACCGAGCGGGAAGAGGAAGGCGAGGCCGTGCCGCCCGACGGTGACGTGCAGGCGGTCCGAGGTGAGCGTGGTCGCCAGGTCGACGTCGGCCAGCACGACCTCCTCGGCGTGCCCTGCCCCGGCGAACTCGACGCGGGCGCCACGGCGGACGGTGCTCGTCGAGCCGTCACACCCCACGAGGAAGCGGCAGCGCGCCTGCTCGTCCGGGCCGTCACGGCGCAGGCGCACCTGCGCCCCGTCCTCGTCGGCGTGGTGGGTGACGAGCTCGGTACCGCGCTCGACGGCGACGCCGCGCCGCTCCAGCGCCTGCGCCAGCACGTCCTCGACGTCCGCCTGGCGCACCAGGGCAGGGTGGGGGAACGGGCTGTCCGGCAGCCCGAGGTCGGAGAGGCGCACGGAGAGGGTGCGGCGCCCGAGGTGCAGCTCGGCCCGCGGGTCGCCGTCCGTGCGGTCGAGCAGCGCCTCCGTGACGCCCAGTGGACGCAGGGCCTCCAGCGTCCGGGGGTGCACGACCATGGCGCGCGACGGCCGGAAGGCGCGTGGCCGGCGCTCGACCACCCGCACCGAGGCGCCGTGGTCGTGGGCCTGCAGTGCAGTGACCAGGCCTGTCGGCCCGGCCCCGACCACGAGGACGTCGACGTCGCTCAGGAGACCTCGGTGACCCGCCACCAGCCGTCCTCCTCCATGACCTCGTCGTCCGACAGACGCTGTGCAGCAGTCGGGTCCGGCCGCTCCGCCGCGGCGAACGCTTCGACCCTGCTGCTGCCGGGGACCACGCGGTGGTGGATCGACGCCCGGTGGCTGACGAGTGCGAGCACCCACCACAGGGCGCGCGCATACGCCTCGGCGAGGTCGGGGTCGTCCCAGTCGTACAGGCCCCGGTACACGCCCCGCTCGTCCGCCGCGAGCCACAGCTTGGAGACGAACCCGGGGAACCCCACGAACAGCGGGGTGTTGAGCAGGCTCTCGACCTCGAAGGCACGGTGGCCCATGCCCCTCACCCCGCGCAACCGGAACGACACCACGAGCACGCACCGTTGCGTGCGGGGTGGGTGGGCGACCACGGTCTCGCGGTAGACCCTTCCGGTGCTGCCGTCGCCGAAACGCAGGCGCAGCCCCACGTTCCCGCGCGGCAGGTGCACCTCCCGGCGAGCCAGCAGCACCGCGGTCCGGCCGGCGCACCGGGCCACGGCGACCGCGGCGACGCGCAGCGGCAGGGGAGCCGGGTCCGCGGGCCCGGACGGCGGGGCGTCACGGCCCGGTGACGCAGCAGGCACCAGCTGTCCGTCCACGACCGCGCCGTTCAGATGAACAGGAGCTGGGCGCCCTCGGTCTTCTCGATGAAGTCGCTGGCGCTGATGATGGCCTCCACCTCGTCGTACAGGTCGTCCTCGGTCAGGTGGTTCATGTCCGCCGACATGCGGCACGCCCACAGGTGCCCGCCGGAGGCCACGATCTGCTCGAGGAACTCCGGCACCTCGGGCACGTCGAGCTCCGCGATCGACTTCTTCAGCTTCGACGTCGCCATGTGGGTGATGCCGGGGATGCCGCCGAGGCCTTGCGGCATGTGGGTCGCAGGGTTGCCGAGGGGCGTGAACTTCAGGTCGTGCATCGTCTGCTTGTTGATGATGTCGAAGCCCCAGAAGGTGAAGAACATGTGGGTCTCCACGCCCTCGCCGAGCGCCGCGTTGGCCAGGATGAGCCCGGGGTAGGCCATGTCGAGGCTGCCCTTGGAGCAGATGATGGCGAGCTTGCGCCCCTGGCTCGACGGGGTGTCGAAGCTCGGCACGATGGCGGGTGCGGTGTCGGTGGTGGTCATCAGGACTCCTCCTGGGTTCGGGGAACGGGGCGGTGGGCCTAGACGCAGCCGTGGGGCTTGGGCAGGCCGGCGACGTAGGCGAGCTTCTTGGCGGGCTTCTGGGGGAAGAGCGTGAACAGCTCCTTGGTGGGTATGCCGCCGGCGACGGTGACGCGGCGCAGGGTCGGGGTCTCGCCGCGGGCGGCGAAGTCCTCGCGCAGGAAGCGGATCGCCTTCCAGTGCGCCTCGCCGAGCGAGATACCGATCTGGGCGGCGAGGGCGGTGGCGAGGTCCTCGTCCCACTCACCCGGGTCGGTGAGGAAGCCTTCCTGGTCGACGTGCACCGGACGGCTGTCGATGGTGGTGACGGGCATGGTCTCTCAGTCCTCTTCTCGTGACGGGGTGGGTGAGCCCTGGGTGGGGGAGCCCTCGGCGGGAACGACCTTGCCCGCCATGGACATCAGGGCCGGGAGGGGCAGAGGTCGACCGGGCAGCAGGACGTTCCAGTAGACCCAGCGGAACGCCAGCTTCCCCAGGTGGTTGGCGCGGGTCTCCTTGAGCAGGCTCAGCGGCCCGACCACGGGCAGCGGGTACCTGCCGGGCAGCGGCTGGGTGTCGTAGTTGAAGTCGATGAGCAGGCCCTTGCCGTCACCGGTCTCGACGAAGCAGTTGGCGTGCCCGTCGAAGGACCCCGTCATCGGCCGGCCGTGGACCAGCTGCAGGAAGTTGTCGACGAAGACCTCGACCGAGAAGTGCGCGACCGAACCGGCCTTGGAGGCGGGGATGTCGGAGGCGTCACCGATCGCGAAGACGTTGTCGTGGGCCGTGGACTGCAGCGTGTGCTTGTCGACGGGCACGTAGTTGAGCTCGTCGCCCAGGCCCGAGCGCGCGACGACCTCCGAGCCCATGTTGAGCGGGACCGTGACCAGCAGGTCGAAGGGCACCTCGCGCTCGTCGTAGGACACGAGGAGCTTCTGCTCGTCGTCGATGCGCTCGACCATGAAGTCCGGCTCGAGCAGGATCTTGCGCTCCTCGAGCATGGCGCCGAGCTGGTCGGAGGCGATGGGCTGGGTGAACGCCCCCGACAGGGGGGTGACGAACACGAGCTCCACCCGGTCTCGCAGCCCCCGGTCACGCAGCCAGGCGTCGGCGAGGAAGGTGAACTCCAATGGGGCGACGGGGCACTTGACCGGCATCTCGGTGACGTGGACGACGAGCCGCCCGTGGTCGAAGGAGCGCAGGGCCGTGGCCAGCGCCACCGCGCCGTCGTAGGAGTAGAAGTCGAAGATGCTGCGCCGCCACTGGCTGCCGAGCATGCCCGGGGTCTGGTCCGGGCGCGGCACGGTCCCGGTGGCGATGACGAGGTAGTCGTAGCCGAGGCTGCGCCCGTCGGTCAGGAGGACCTCGTTGGTGTCGGCGTCGACGCGTTCCACCTCTGCGAGGACCAGGTCGACGCCGTCCGCGATGAAGGTGTGCCGCTTCCGGGTGACCTGGTCCGGCGTGTAGGTCCCGAAGGGGAGGAACAGGTAGCCGGGCTGGTAGCGGTGGTCGTCGTCGCGGTCCACGACGGTGATCTCCCACTCGGACCGCGGCAGTGCGCGCCGCAACCGGTTCACCACCATCGTCCCCGCCGTGCCGCCTCCGAGCACCAGCAGCCGTCGCATGTCCACCACTCCTTCGTGTCGTCCTGCTCCCGACGCTATGAGCGCCCGGTCGCCGGCCACAGGGCACTACGTCCCGCCGGCTCCGGGTGAGGGACCATGGAGTCATGGGAGTCGATGTCGAGGTGGAGTGCACGATCGCGCGACCGCTCTCGGTGGTTGCCGACTTCGCGGGGGACCCCGGCAGGGCGCCCGAGTGGTATGCCAACATCCGGTCCGTCGAGTGGGAGACCCCGCCACCACTCACCCTCGGCTCCAGGATGTCCTTCGTCGCGCACTTCCTCGGTCGGCGTCTTGCCTACACCTACGAGGTGGTCGAGCTCGAGCCCGGTCGCAGGCTCGTCATGCGGACCGCCGACGGCCCGTTCCCGATGGAGACCACGTACTCCTGGGACGTGACGGGGGAGGGCCGGACCCGGATGACGCTGCGCAACCGGGGGGTGCCCTCGGGCTTCGCCCGTGTGGCCGCACCGGCGCTGGAGCGGGCGATGCGTCGTGCCACCACCAAGGACCTCGCCCGGTTGAAGGCCCTGCTCGAGTCGGCCGCCGGCGCGGGGAACGGCCGGTGACCAGGCTCGACCTGCTGCACCTGCGCCCGCACCAGGGGGCGCACCGGGTCGCCGCCCGGGCGGCGGTGTCGGTCTTCGTGCCACTCGCCGCGGTGACGCTGGCGGGTCGTCCGGAGTGGTCGGCGTACGCCGCGTTCGGTGCCTTCACCTCCCTCTACGGCCGCAACCACCGGCACCTGTCGCGAGCGACCATGCAGGCCACGGCGGGTGCCGCCCTCACGGTCGCGGCGGTGACGGGTGTGCTCGTGGGCTCCCTGCCGTCTCCGTCGTCGTGGGCCGTGCCGGTTGCGGGCCTGGTGGCCTTCGCCGGGTCGCACCTGGCCCGTGCCCAGGACTGGCACCCACCGGGGTGCCTGTTCCTCGTCTTCGCGTTCGGCGGGTGCTCGTCCGCGCCGCACGTCCTTCGTGACGTCGTGCCGGCACTGCTCGTGACCGCTGCCTCAGCGGTGTTCGCCCTCGTGGTGGGTGCCGTCGGGGGACTCTTCTCGGCCAGGAGCCGCCGCCCGAAACCGCCGCCCCTTCCCCTGGCGTGGAGCTGGTCGTGGCTGCCCGTGCGTGACGCCGTCGCGGTCGTGGTGGCGGGCGGTGCCGCGGTCGCGCTGGGCATCGGCCACCCGTACTGGGCCATGGTCTCGGCCGTGGCGCCGCTGGGGGTCCGCGGGGTGACGGGCCAGCTCGGACGGGCTGTGCACCGTGTCGTGGGCACGCTGCTCGGGCTGCTGCCGAGCGCGGCGCTGCTCGCCCTCGACCTGCGGGGCGTCGCGCTGGTGCTGCTCGTCGCGGTGCTGCAGTTCGTCACCGAGCTGCTGGTGGGTCGCAACTACGGGCTGGCGCTGCTGTTCATCACGCCGCTGGCCCTGCTCATGGGCCAGACCGCGCGCCACGTCCCGGCGGCCGGCCTCGTCCTCGACCGAGGGGTGGAGACGGTGGTGGGCAGCCTGGTCGGTGTCGTGGTCCTCGCCACCGTCCATGGCTACGGACGCCGGGCCGCTGCAGCCTCCCCGGGTGGGAGCGGTCAGCCGAACGTCAGGTAGCCGTTGTCCGACGCGCCGCCGACCGTCGCGGTGACCGTGACCTTCTGGCCCTTCTTCGGGTTCTTCACGACCAGCTCGGCCGAGCAGACGCCGCTGCTGTTGGTGGTGCACGGGTTCTGCCTCAGGCGGAAGTGCGCACTGGTGGCGTTGTCCGTCCACTTGACCGTCACCCCGGCGGCCGCGCTGCCGTCGGCCTTGCGGACCTTGGCGGTGTAGGTCTGCGTCCCGTCGGGCACGTAGTTGAGGCAGGAGTCGGGGGCGAGCTGTCGCTCCGGCTGCCTCTTCGGCACCGAGCAGGTGACCTCCACCCTGTAGCCCGTGGCGGCCCCGGCGGGGGCGGCGAGGACGACGGTACCGGTGGTGGCGGTCAGGGTGACGGCGAGCGCGGCAAGGGTGCGGATTGCGTGGGTTCGCATGGCCCCGAGGTTAGGAGCGCCGGCGCCGGCGCACTTCCGTCATCTGCATGAGCTTCCACGGGCGGTGACCTGCGGCGGTGGGGTCCTCTCGTGGGCAGGGCGGGTCCTGGCCGCATGGACGGGGCGGCCCGTGGGTAGGGAGCCGGTGACCCACGAGTGGCGCCGCCGGTGCCGCGGTCGACCGGAGGTGATCAGGTGACGACGGCAGAGGTGTACTCC
Source organism: Pedococcus sp. 2YAF34 (assembly GCF_052114585.1). NCBI lineage: Bacteria > Bacillati > Actinomycetota > Actinomycetes > Micrococcales > Intrasporangiaceae > Pedococcus > Pedococcus sp. 2YAF34. Next base: position 118,515 of record NZ_JBFRFA010000005.1, on the reverse strand, counting down.
GCCCTGGCACGGGTGGTGCTGGTGAACCGTGGGCTCGACGATGTGCTCACGGAGGTCGTGCAGATCGCCCGGGACGCGCTCCCGGGGGCCGAGCAGACCTCGATCACCCTGATGCGCGGTGACCGGGCCTGGACCGCGGCGTATGCCGGCCGGCTGGCCTACGAGGCCGACGAGCTGCAGTACGCCACCGGGCACGGCCCGTGCATGGACGCGGGGCGGACCGGCCTCATGCTGGTCGCCAACGACCTGGCCACCGAGACGCGCTGGCCGGGCTACACCCCGCGGGTGGTCGGCGAGCTCGGCCTGCACAGCTCGATGTCGGCGCCGCTGCCGTTCCAGGGCTCGACGATCGGCGGCCTCAACGTCTACTCCAGCAGCGCCGGCTCGTTCACCGACGAGTCGGTGGCGGCAGCGGAGGCGGTGGCCGCCCACGTCGCCGTGGCCGTCATGAACGCCGACGCCCACGCCGAGGCGATGGCCCAGGCGGAGAACCTCAAGCGGGCCCTGGAGTCGCGCAAGGTGATCGACATGGCGCTGGGGATCCTCATGTCGACGCACCACTGCAGCGCCGACGAGGCGTTCGCGATCCTCTCGAAGGCGTCCCAGAACCGGAACAAGAAGCTGCGGGAGCTGGCGGCCGGGCTCGTGGAGTCGACGGTGGGCCAGGGCGTGCGCTGACGGCCCGCTGTCCTGCGTCGGGTCCACTGTCCTGGGCCGGGTCCACCGTCCCCGCCCGGGTCTAGTGTCCTCGTCCATGGGGACCGTCATCACCCGTTCCACGAGCGACGACCTGCCGGCGTTGCTGCCGCTGCTGCACGGCTACAGCTCCTTCTACGGTGCCGCGCCGCAGGACGACGCGCTCCTGGCGATGGCCCGGGCCTTCTGCGAGGACGGCCCGGACGGTCTGCAGCTGGTGGCACGGGAGGAGTCGGGGCGGCTGGTCGGCTTCGCCACCCTGCTGTGGAGCTGGGACACCACCAGCGCGTCCCGAATCGCCGTGATGGAGGACCTGTTCGTCGCCGACGGGACCCGCGGCCAGGGCGTGGGGAGGCTGCTCCTGGAGGCCTGTGCCGAGCGCGCTCGAGAGCGGGGCTGCCCCGCCCTGTCGTGGATGACGGCTCCGGGCAACACCCGCGCGCAGCGCCTCTATGACGCGACCGGGGCCGAGCGCTCCAGCTGGCTCACCTACCGCCTGTCCCTGCGCGAGCCCGGGAAGGACTGATCCCATGGAGGTCACCGTCACCCCCGTCCTCGTCGCCGAGCTGCTCGCCGAAGGCGAACGCGTGCTGGCTGGGGCCGACGTCGTGGTCAACACGCACCACCTGCACTTCGAGCACTGCGGCGGCAACCACCTCTTCGCCGGCAAGCCGGTCTAGCTCGACGAGCCGCGCACCGAGGGCCCGCGGCTGGAGCGCGCTGGACCCGGTGCAGGTCTGGCTCGCCCACGAGCACGAGCCGTGGCGTCCGCAGCGCGGTTCGCGCGGCGGTCCGGACGCACCGGTCAGGCCCTGATCCGCTGACCCAGCAGCAAGTTCAGGGCCCAGCCGAGGGAGGTGACCAGCAGGACCGCCAGCACCATGGTCAGCAGCTGCGACGGGCGCGACAGGATGCCCAGGCTGACGATGAGCGTGGACGCGCCCGCCGGTGGGTGCTGGTGCTTCACGGCCACGAGGACAAGTGAGGTGAGGGCGACCGAGAGCGCCCCGGCGAGGACGTGGCCCGCGGTGAGGCCACCCACCGGCGCCGGCGGCAGGCCCTGCAGCGCGAACAGGTGCAGCATCGCCCAGCCCACCGCGATGCCGACCAGGTGGCCCACCAGCGTGTGCCCGGGACGTGACGACTCCTCGCCGGGGCTCTCGAAGAAGAGCATCACCGTGGGGCCGAGGCTGGGGAAGAGCCACGGCTGTGACAGGCCGAGCCCGACGGCGCCGGCGACGGCGAGCAGCGCGAAGGCGAGGACGGCGGCATACAGACCAGCGCCGAGCGCCCCCGCGCGCTGCTGTGCCCGTTGCAGGACAGTGGTGCTCATGGGCTGACGATCAGGGCCTGCGGGGCCGCGACCTTCATGCGGGTCTGCAACCACGCGATCTGGCGCCGGGTCTCCGCCGCGGACGCCTCCGCCACCTCGAGGAGCTCCCGGTCGCGCAGTCCCTGGGCGCCCTGCCGGATCACTGTCCAGGAGCTGAGGACGAGGTGGGCGAGGACGTGGAGGTCCTGCAGGTCGCGGAGCAGCCCCAAGGGGCCGGTGCGCGCCTCGCCGAGCCCGGCCGCGTGCAGCCGCTCGGGCTCGGAGGCGTCGTCCTCGCCGTAGCGCTCGACCACCGGCGCGAGCTCCTCGCGGTGGGCGTCGGACATCTTCGCCAGCGTTTCGCACATGAAGTGGATGTCCGGGTGCTTGGCCTGGGCTTCGGCGACGGTGCGCAGCGACTCGGCGAGCACCTGCTCGGCGTGGTCGACGAGGCCGACGTAGGTGGCGAGCCGGGGCATCAGTGGTCTCCGTCCTGCGCCGGGTCCAGGGGGAAGCGTGGCGGGTCGTCGACCAGGGTGCTGGAGGTGGCGTCGCCGCCGGCGGTCTGCGGCACCGAGCGTCGGCCTGCCGTGCCGGCGTCCGCTGCGGGTCGCGAGGCGGTCGTCGTGGGGGCCGGGCTCGGTCCTGCGCCGTCGCGCACCTTGGTGACGCGGCACGCCGCCGTCTTGAAGTAGGGCTGCTTGGACACCGGGTCCCAGACTATCATGGTCAGCTCGTTGGCCTGCCCGGGACCCGCACCGGCCGTCGCTCCCTGCTCGGGCTCCCAGCTGCCGTAGTGGAACGGCGCGAAGACCGCCCCCGGCATGACCTCACCGACGCGGGCCGGGACCTCGATCGACCCGCGCGGCGACTCGACCCGGACGACGTCGCCCTCGGCGACGCCCAGCTGCCGCGCGTCGTCCACCGACAGCTCCACCCAGGCGGCCGGCGCAGCCTTCTGCAGCGACCTCGCGCGACCGGTCTTGGTGCGCGTGTGGAACTGGTAGGCGGTGCGGCCGGTGGTGTAGAGCAGCGGGTACTCGTCGCTCGGCTCCTCGTGCGGGGCCGAGTACTCCGCGCCCTTGAGGAAGGCGCGACCGCCGGGCGCCATGGCGCGGTGCTCCTCCTCGGTGACCTCGGCGCCGGTGAGCAGGTCGTGCCCGTAGGTCTCGCACACCTCGGTGTCCGAGGGGAACTGCGCGTCGGCATACAGCCGGTCGGTGCCGTGGGGAGCCGACTCGTTGACCGGCCACGGGATGCCGCTGCCGCCGCGGAGCATGGCGTAGGTCAGTCCGCTGTAGTCGACCGGCCGCCCGCGGCTGGCCTCACGCCACGCGTCGAACACCTCCTCGGGTGTCTCCCAGGCGGCGAGCGGTGCGCCGTCCTTGTCGGTGAACCCCATGGCGCGGGCGTACATGAGGAAGATCTCGAGATCGCTGCGGGCCTCGCCGGGGGGTCGTACGGCGTCCTCGGACAGGTGGACCGTGCGGTTGACGTTGGTGAACGTGCCGGTCTTCTCCCCCCACCCGGCCGCGGGCAGCACCACGTCGGCCAGCTGGGCGGTCTCGGTGAGGAAGAGGTCCTGCACCACGACGAAGAGCGACTCCTGGGCGAGGATCCGGCGGATGCGCCCCGACTCGGGCATCGACACCGCGGGGTTGGTCGCGCTGACCCACAGCCACTCGATGCTGCCTGCCTCGGCATGGTCGAAGATCTCCATCGCGTGGGTCGGCGGCGCCCAGTGGGGGATGGTCAGCGGGTCCACGTTCCACAGCCTGGCCAGCTCGTCGATGTGCTTCGGGTTGTCCCAGTTGCGGAAGCCGGGAAGGTCGCCGTCGGCCCCGCACTCGCGGTTGTTCTGTGCCGTGGGCTGGCCGTTCATCTGCAGGATCCCGCAGCCTGGCCGGCCGATCATGCCCCGCAGGAGGTGCAGGTTGTTGACCGCGACGGAGGACGCCGTCGCCTGGTGCGACTGGTAGAAGCCCTGGAGCACGGTCGACAGCACGGCCCCGCTCTCCCCGAAGATCCGCGCGGCCCGACGCAGGTCGTCGGCGTCGACCCCGCAGATGCCCGCCACCCGCTCGGGATCGTAGGACGAGACCGTCTCCCACAGCTCCTCGCGTCCGAGGGTGTGTGCGGCCACCCACTCCTCGTCGACCCAGCCGTTGGCGAACACCTCCCGCGCCAGGCAGTTCACCAGGGCGAGGTTGGTCCCGACCTTCGGTGCCAGGTGCACGCCGCCGGTGCGCTCCGCCTCCCGGGCCACTGGTGTCCGCCGCGGGTCGACGCAGACGACGCGAGGTGGGCCGTCCCCGCGGGTGCGGTCGAGCACCCGCGACCAGAGCACCGTCTGGGTCTCGGCCATGTTGTGGCCGTAGAGGAAGATCGCGTCGCAGTGCTCGATGTCGGTGTAGCTGCCCGGCTGGCCGTCGGCGCCGAACGACTCCTTCATCGCGGCTGCGGCCGTGGCGGTGCACAGGCGCGTGTTGCCGTCCATGTGCGGGGTGCCGAGGCCTGCCTTGCCGATCGTGGCAAGGGCGAAGTACTCCTCAAGGAAGAGCTGCCCACTGGTGTAGAAGGCGTGCGTGAGCGGACCGGCCTTGTCCAGCAGGCGCTTCGACTCCTGCACGACCCGGCCCATGGCGGTCTCCCAGTCGGTCTCCACCAGCCTGTCGCCGTCGCGGACCAGGGGCCGGGTCAGGCGGTCGGGGGCGCTCGCCCAGGGGGTGCTGCCGTACAGGCCCTTGGGACCCAGCCGCCCGTGGTTGACGACGTCCCCGGCCCGGCCGCGCACGCCGACCATGCGGCCGTCCTTCACGGCGATGTCGACGCCACACCCGTTGCTGCACAACAGGCAGGCTGACTGCACCCACTGCTCGACGTCGGCCTCGGCCACGCCCTCGTGGAGGTGCTGGTCGACCCGTACCGGCCACACAGTGCCCCGCGCGTGGGGGGTGGGTGCACCCCATATGTCTGCGATGCGATCCACGATCGTGGGCCTTCCGTCCGTGCCGCCACCGACTCTCGCCGAGTCGTGGTGCGGCAGGGGATCCCGTCGCCGGGATCGATCCCTGCCGCAACGGATCCCGTACCCGGGCGCATCGGCGGACAAACGCCCGGCGGGGACACCGCCCACCCCGCGCCGTTGGAGGTGGCCGTCGCCATGGCGGGCGACTACCAGCGCTTCCGCCAGGCATGCGCGGCAGGTGGTTAGAGTCAGGTTTCGTGAAGCGTCCCCGTCTTCGGCGGTCGTCAGCGACTCGGCGCTGGACCGTGCACCGGTGTCCCGCACCGGCTCTGCTCGCCGCGACCGTCCTGGTGCTGGCCGGCTGCGTGGGCCAGGGCAACGTCGAGAACCACAACGCCGGGTCCGCGGCCCTCGCGTTCGCGTCGTCCGCCAAGGCCTCGCCGGCCACTGCCTGCGACCTTCTGGCACCCGAGACGCGCAAGGAGCTCGAGTCCACCGACGGTCCCTGCGACAGCTCGCTGCCCCTGCAGGTGGGTCCGGCCGGCGGCATCGTCCGCCAGGTCCAGGTCTACGGCAAGGACGCCATCGTCCACCTCTCCACGGACACCGTCTTCCTCGCGCGGTTCCGGGACGGCTGGCGGGTCACGGCTGCGGCTTGCACGTCCCGGGGCGACCGCCCCTACGACTGCAAGATCAAGGGGGACTAGGTGCGCACGCTCTTCGCCGGCTACCTCGCGTTCATCGTCCTGGGTCTCGCCTACTGCATCGCGATGGGGGTGGCGCACCGATGAGGCGGTGGCTGCGGGAGAACAGCCTCACGCTCGCCTTCACGCTGCTGCTCCTCGGGGCGCTGGTGGGGCAGGCGGTGTCGGGGCAGGCCTTCTACAACGAGAACGCCCTCGATGCGGGGCTGCCGACCCTGACCATGCTCGAGTACGTCACGTCGTCGCAGTTCGCCGTCGACGTGGCGGAGAACTGGCAGTCGGAGTACCTCCAGTTCCTGCTCTACATCCTGCTCACGGTCTGGCTGCTGCAGAAGGGCTCTCCGGAGTCCAAGCCGCTCGACAAGGCCGGCCGGGAGTCCGACCAGGACCAGAAGGTCGGGCGGTACGCCGAGGACAGCTCACCCCTCTGGGCCCGGGTCGGCGGCTGGCGGACCTCGCTCTACTCGCGGTCCCTCGGCCTGGTCATGGGCGTGGTCTTCCTGGGGTCGTGGAGCGCCCAGCTGGTGGCCGGCCGCAGCGCCTACAACGCCGAGCAGCTCCAGGACCTTCAGGACCCCCTCAGCTGGACCGGGTACCTCACCGCCCCCGACTTCTGGAACCGCACGCTGCAGAACTGGCAGTCGGAGTTCCTCGCCGTCGGCAGCATGGTCGTCCTCAGCATCTACCTGCGTGAGCGCGGCTCACCGGAGTCCAAGCCTGTGGGGTCCTCCCACGAGGCGACCGGCGTCGAGGGGTAGCGCGCCGCACGAGGGTGGTCGAGCCGCGCGGACGGTGGTAGTCAGGTCCGGTGCAGATGTCCAAGACGGCAGACCTGTGGTGGAAGACGGCGGTGTTCTACTGCGCCGACGTGCAGACCTTCCTCGACACCGACGGCGACGGCCAGGGTGACCTCGTCGGCATGGCCCGGCGCATCGACTACCTCGCCGACCTCGGGGTGACGTGCCTGTGGCTCATGCCGCTCTACCCGACCCGTGACGTCGACGACGGCTACGACATCACCGACTTCCTCACCGTGGACCCGCGCCTGGGCGACCTCGGCGACTTCGTCGAGCTGGTGCGGACGGCACGGTCGCGCGGCATCCGGGTCATCCTCGACTTCGTCATGAACCACACCTCGGACCACCACCCGTGGTTCAAGGAGGCCCGCAAGAGCAGGGACAACCCCTACCGCGACTACTACGTGTGGCGCTCGACGACGCCGCCGGACACCTCGGCCCTGGTGGTGTTCCCCGACCGCGAGGACAGCATCTGGGAGAAGGACGAGCGCACCGACGAGTGGTACCTGCACAACTTCTACCGGACCCAGCCCGACCTCAACACCGCCAACCCCGAGGTGCGCGAGGAGATCGTCAAGGTCATGGGCCTGTGGCTCGAGCTCGGTGTCTCGGGCTTTCGCATCGACGCCGTGCCGTTCCTGTTCGCCCGCGACGTGCTGCCCAAGAAGGACGAGAAGTTCGTGTGGGACCCGCACGAGACGCTGCGCCACGTGAAGGCGTTCTGCGGCCGGCGGGGCAGTGACGTCGTCCTGCTCGGTGAGGTCAACGTGCCCCGCGAGGAGCAGGAGGCGTTCTTCGGCGGGGCCGACGGCGACGAGCTCACCATGCAGTTCGACTTCATCGGCATGCAGGCCACCTGGCTGTCGTTGGCCCGCGGCGACGCGCGCCCACTGGTCGAGGCCCTCGAGGGGAGGCCGCCCGTCGACGAGGAGAGCCAGTGGGTCAACTTCCTGCGCAACCACGACGAGCTCACCCTCGACAAGCTCAGCGACGAGGAGCGGCAGGAGGTCTTCGACGCGTTCGGCCCCGACCCCGCCATGCAGCTCTACGGGCGCGGCCTGCGACGCCGGCTGCCCCCGATGCTCGACGGCGACCCGAGGCGGATCCGGCTCGCCTACTCGCTGATGTTCTCCCTGCCGGGCAGCCCGGTGCTCTTCTACGGCGAGGAGATCGGCATGGGGGAGAACCTCGAGGTCCCTGGCCGCTACGCCGTGCGGACGCCGATGCAGTGGAGCGAGGCCCGCAACGGAGGGTTCTCCAGCGCGGCACCGAGGCGCCTGGCACGACCGCTGACCGAGGGCGCGTTCGGGCCCGAGCACGTCAACGTGTCGGCCCAGCGCAACGACCCCGACTCGCTGTGGACCTTCATGGCCCAGCTCGTGCGCCGCTACCGCCAGTCGCCGGAGCTGGGGTGGGGCGCGTTCGAGGTGATGGACCAGCCGTTCCCGGCGGTGCTGGCCCATGTGGCCCGGCTCGACGAGTGGGCCACCATCGCCGTCCACAACCTCGGCTCCGAGGCCTGCCGGGTGCCGCTGTCGCTCGCTGCGCTCGAGGGTGAGGGGCTGCCCCCGGTCGTCCTCCTCACCGACCTGCTCTCGGACTACCGGCTGGAACCGGAACGCGGCGGTGCGGGCGCGCCCACCGTGGAGGTTGACCTCGACGGTTACGGGTACAGGTGGCTGCGGGTCATCCGTGAGGGTGACGAACGCATCGCCTGAGATCCCGGGCAGACCGGACACCAGGCACGGACAGGAACGAGGTGGCGCATGAGCCGAGTGGTAGCCGTGACGGGGGCCAGCGGGGGAGTAGGGCGTGCATGCGTCCAGGAGTTCGCCCGACGGGGTGACCGGCTCGCACTGCTCGCGCGCGGCACCACCGGGCTCGACGCGGCCGCCGACGAGGCGCGGCGCGCGGGGGCGGCGGAGGTCATCACCGTGCCGGTCGACGTCGCGGACGCCGGGGCCGTCGAGGAGGCCGTGGCCCGGATCGAGCAGGATCTCGGGCCCGTCGACGTGTGGGTCAACAGCGCGTTCACGTCGGTGTTCGCGCCGTTCCACGAGATCACCGCGCAGGAGTACCAGCGGGCGACCGAGGTGACCTACCTCGGCTACGTGCACTGCACGATGTCGGTGCTGCGGCGCATGCGCGAGCGCGACCGGGGCGTCATCGTCCAGGTGGGCTCCGCGCTGGCCTACCGAGGCGTCCCGCTCCAGACGGTCTACTGCGGCGCCCGGCACGCCGTGCAGGGCTTCCACGAGTCGCTGCGCTGCGAGCTGCTGCACGACCGCAGCGGGGTCAGCGTGACCATGGTGCAGATGCCGGCGCTCAACACCCCGCAGTTCACCTGGGTGCTCTCGAAGCTGCCGCAGAAGGCCCAGCCCGTGCCGCCGATCTACCAGCCGGAGGTGGCGGCCCGCGCCGTCGCCTTCGCGGCCGACCACCCGCGGCGGCGGGAGTACTGGGTGGGGGCCTCCACCGTCGGCACCCTGGTCGCCAACGCAGTGGCGCCCGGCCTGCTCGACCGCTACCTGGCGCGGACCGGGTACTCCTCGCAGCAGACCGGGGAGCCGCGCGACCCCGACCAGCCCGTCAACATGTGGGAGCCGGCCGACGGCCCCGAGGGACGCGACTTCGGCGCGCACGGCACCTTCGACGCGCGCGCGAAGACGCGCAGCTGGCAGCAGGTCGTCGCCCACCACTACCCGCAGGTCGCCGCCGCGGCCGTCGGTGCCACGGCGGTCGCCACCGTCGCCTCCATCGCCTCGAGGCTGGGTAGGAGAGCCGGACGCGGTCGCGCCTAACCCGTGCGGGACGTATGCCCACGAGGTTGGATGGCAGGTATGGACGCTGCAGGCACGCCCCCCACAGACACCCGGACCGCCGTCGCCAAGGTGAGCGGCGGCGCCGTCCGCGGCTCCCGACGCGAGGGCGTGGACACCCTCCTGGGCATCCCGTACGCCGCCCCCGCCGTGGGTGCCGACCGCTACCGCGCGCCTCGTCCCGTCGAGCCGTGGGAGGGGGAGCGGGACGCCACGAGGCACGGGCCGACCGCGGCACAGTCGCCGTACCCGACACCGATGGACCGGTTGCTGCCGAGCTCGGTGACGCCGGGTGACGACTACCTCAACGTCGACGTCTGGGCGCCCGCAGGCGGCTCTGGCCTGCCGGTGCTCGTGTGGATCCACGGTGGGGCGTTCGTCCGCGGCGCCAACTCCGTGCCGACCTACGACGGCACCGCCTTCGCCCGTGACGGCGTGGTCGTGGTCGGCGTCAACTACCGGCTCGGCGTGCCGGGCTTCGCCGCGCTGCACGGCGCGCCGACCAACCTCGGCCTGCGCGACCAGGTGGCCGCGCTGGAGTGGGTGCGCGACAACGTCGCCGCCTTCGGGGGCGACCCGGGCCGGGTGACCATCGTCGGCGAGTCGGCCGGAGCCATGAGCGTCGCGACCCTGATGTCCTCACCGGCTGCACGAGGGCTGTTCCACCAGGCGGTGGTGCAGAGCGGTGGCGCCGCGGCCGTGTGCACGCTGGACGACGCCCGGCTCGTGGCGGCGGAGCTGGCCACGATGCTCGGCGTGCCGCCCACCGCGGAGGCGTTCGGCGCGCTCGACCCGCAGGCGGTCGTCGCCGCCCAGACCGCCCTCGCGCTGGCCATCCAGTCGGCTCCCGACCCGCGGCGCTGGGGCGCCAGCGTCCTGCGCGGCGGCCTCGGCATCATGAGCACCTTCCCGGTCGTCGACGGGGACGTCGTGCCGGACGTGCCGCTGTCGGCCCTGGCGGCCGGTGCCGCGGCGGGGGTGCCCCTGCTGCTGGGCACCACCCGGGAGGAGTTCCGGTTGTTCCTCGTGCCCACCGGCATCGCCGGGACGGTCACCGAGGCTGCGCTGCCGGTCCTCGCCGCGCGGTACGGGTGGCCGGCCGGGGCGGTCGAGACCTACTCGGCGAACCGTCCGGACGCCTCTCCCGGTGACGTCGCCGCGGCCATCCTCACCGACGCCGGCTTCCGCGCCCCCACGCGTGACCTCGCCACCGCGCAGCACGGCGCGGGCGGGGCCGTCCACCAGTACGAGTTCGCCTGGCAGACCACGGTGGCCGACCTCGGCGCGAGCCACGCGCTCGAGCTGCCGTTCGTCTTCGACACCGTCGGCGACGGCGGCTTCATGGTCGGCCCGGACGCCCCCCAGGGCCTCGCCGACGAGATGCACGCCGCCTGGGTGCGGTTCGTCACCGACAGCGACCCCGGGTGGCCGCAGTGGAACCCGCAGGACCAAGCCGTGATGACGTTCGGGACGCCCTCGGAGGTGGTGCGCGCACCGCGCGCCGACGAGCTCGCCCTCTGGCCCTGACCGGAGCGCCGACGGCAGGTCTCAGACCTCGAACCACCGGTCGCCGGACAGCACCCTGCCCACCGCGCCCCCGACCTCGGCGCCGAGCAGGGTCGCGGTGGCGAAGTCCGCTGCAGCGCCGTCGAACACGTGGTGCCGCCGCAGCATCGCGTGCCGCCCACCCGCCACCGTGACGTAGCCGACGTCCGCGGTGCGCTCGAGGTCCCTGGCGACGCTGGCCGACCGCGACGGGCTCGCGACCCGGTCGCCGTCGCCGTGCACGAACAGCACCCTCTTGCCGCGGAGGCCGACGTGCCCCTCGTGCGGGTAGAGCCACGGCGCCAGTGCGACGACGCTGCGCACCGCGGGGGCGCCACCCGCGAGCAGCGCCGCGCGTCCACCCAGGGAGTGGCCGACGAGGCACACGGGCATCTCGGCGCCATACCGCTCGGCGAGCTGGGCCAGCGCCCACTCGACGTCGCGCACCGGGGTGTGGTGGGCGTCCCAGCCCCGCCGGGAGTTGAGCAGCCGCTGCACGACGAGCCGGCCCCGGCCGGCCACGGCGACCCGGGCGGCGATGGGCACCATGCGGAGCACGGACAGCTGGGTCGGGCTCACCCGCATCATCCCGCGTCGCGCGGCGCCCCCGTGCAGCAGCAGCACGGCACCCTGCGGCGACGAGGGCGCCGTCGTGGTGATCAGGCGTGGTCGCAGCTCGACCATGGGGTTCCTCTCGTGCGGTCGACCGGTGTCCCACCAGCCTCGCCGACGGTCGGGGTGGTCGCGAGCCGGGCGTCGCGGGCGGGGCGTGGGAACAGCGGGGCCAAACCCGGTTTGGGCGTGGCGAAGAGGGGCATCATGGGAGGTGACCAACCCCGACGACCCAAGGAGGACATCGTGCCCATCGACCCGTGGTTCGTGCTGGTCGGACTGGGAGTCATCCTGCTCCTGATGGCTCTGTTCGTCTTCCTCAGCCGTGGCGGCACGAGGACCCCGCCCAAGGACCGCTCGCACCGGCACCGCGGCCACGGCGCCAGTCACGGGGCGGCAGGCTCGGACGGCCCTGCGCGTCACTGACCGCGGCCCCTCAGGGCATGGCTCGGTCGACCTCGTCCTCGGTCGCGCCGGCCGACCACAGGCGTGCGCCGAGCTCGCGGGCGGCCGCCTGGAGCTCCGGCCCGCCCACGACGCGGTACGGCGCGCGCAGGCGCACCAGCTGCTGGGCGTACCACCACGGGTCGCTCGTGCTGCCGACGAGCCGGGAGGTCGTCGCGTCCACCTGCTCGAGGCGCCCGAGGCCCCCGGCCAGGTGGTGAGCCACCTCGTCGGCCGGGGCGTCGACCACCACCTCGGTGGAGTGCTCCCACCCGCTGGCCAGGTGCTCCTCGAGCAGCGCGACGGGGTCGATGCCGGTGGGTGGGGTGAAGGGGTCGGCCAGCACCTCGAGCTCGCGGATGCGGTCGACCCGGTAGGTGCGGACCCCGGCGTCCTGCTCCGCCGGGCGAGCCAGGCACAGCAGGTACCACCGGCCGTGGCGCACCACCACGGCCCACGGGTCGACCTGGACCGTCCACTCGCGCCCCGACTCCGAGGCGTAGGACAGCCGCACCCGGTGGTGCTCGGAGCTGGCCCGCACGAGGGCAGCGGCAGTCGCCGGGTCCGGTCGGACCGCCGCGCGGTCGGGGGCGGGCGAGGTGGCCCGGCGGACCGCTTCCGCCTGCGCTGCAACGTCTTCGGGCAGGGCCCGGATGATCTTGGCCAGCGCGCTCCCCACTGGGTCGGTCGTGTCACCCGCGTCGTGGTGCCCGTCCAGCACCGCCATGACGAGGCCGAGCGCCTCCGAAGCGCTGAACGTCAGGGGCGGGAGCCGCAGCCCGCGACCGACGCGGTAGCCGCCGTAGGGCCCGCGCACCGACTCGACCGGGATGCCGGCCTCACGCAGGATCCCCACGTAGCGCCGGGCCGCCCGTGAGGAGACGCCCAGCCGCTCACCGAGCCGCTCGGCCGTGGTGCCAGGGGACTCCTGCAGCAGCTCCAGGCTCAGCAGGGCGCGGGCCGTCGGGTTGGTCGCCTCCACGTGTGAAGGCTCCCACACGAAGCGGACGCGAACCGTCCGCTCAGGCGGGTCCCGACGAGCGGCGGGCCGGCCTCCGGGCGCGGCTCCTCGAGTCACGTGCGGCATAGCTCCCCGACCGCCCGACGCTCGAGAACACCACGGACGCGCCGAACAGGAACCCGAAGTCGTACCACCCACCGGAGTTGCGCACCGCGTAGATGCCGACGTCGTCGTGGAAGAGGGACACGATGAACGTCACGGGGCTGATCACCCCGTGCCACAGCCCCAGCCAGAACCCCGGGATGTCCTTCCCGGAGGCGGCCAGGTCGTTGCCGGCAGCAGCGCACGACGCCAGGAGCAGCACGAGCGCGGCAGCCGCCGTGACCCGCAGCGTGCGGCGAGTCACGGCTGGGCCGCCGGTCGGGTCGAGGCGCGGTGCACGGCGACCGAGACCATGACGACCCCGAGGGCGAGGACCAGCAGTCCCACGACGAGCAGCACGGTACCGGCGGTGCCCAGCCACGGGAGCTCGGCACCGGCCACGACGTTCGCGCTCAGCGCCGCCGAGCCGTCGGCGTTCATGACGACCAGGCCCCAGTCACCGTTGCGCGGTGACCAGGAGAGCTCGGCGCCCGGAGAGCCGGTGGCCCGGGCCACCCACGTGTCGAGCGCGGTCGGAGGGGTGCTCGGCGCGGCCCCCGCGATGTCGCGGTCCAGGGAGGCTCGACGCCCGGGCACGGTGCGGGCGACGCCCGACAGGTAGCGCTCGACGTCGGCGCTGGGGGCGATCCCGACGAAGACGTCGGGTCCGCTGCCCTGGCGCGTCACCTGGATCCGCATCCGTCCCAGCACCCGGTCGGCGATGTCGTTGCCGGACGCGATGGTCTGCAGGTCCAGCGAGGTGGCCGCCACGGCATACCCAGCGGTGTCCACCGGGCGGTCGAGCACCGTGACGTAGCCGTCGTGGCGCATGGTCCGGTCGGCCACGAGCAGCGCGCCGCCGCCCACGGCGATCGTCAGCGCCACGATCGACACCAGGGCGCCGAGCACCACGGCCACGGTGCGCCCGGGCGTCCAGCCCGGGCGCGGTGCCGCAGCCGTGGGCGTCGATGGCGTGGGTGCCGCGACGGGCGTTGCCGCGAGGGGTGCCGCGGTCATGGGTGCCGCGCCGGCGGGCGCCGCCGTCATCGGTGCCGCGCCGGAGGGCGCAGGGCCAGTGGGAGGCGCCGGGTCCGGCGACAGCGAGGCCATGACGTCCGGCTCGTGGGGGCCGAGGTCGAGGCGGAACGGCGGGTAGGCGTCGGTCATGAGGGCGGCGTAAGCGGCGACCCGCAGCACCCAGCGGTTGAGCCCCAGCACGAGGTCCCAGAGGGGCCGTGGGTAGGTGCCGGTCACGCCGAGCGCGACGGCCGCCACGAGCACCAGCAGTCCGATCAGGCCACCCTCTCCCCACGAGGTGCGCCAGCGCGTGTCGTCGGTGGCGATCCACGAACCGGTGCCGACGAGCAGGCCGACCACGACGTAGTGGGGGAGCGCGAGCAGCCACCACTTCACCAGCACCAGCCCGCGCGAGAGGTGCTCGGGGTAGTCGACCTCGAAGTGCGCGGGGTAGTCCGGGACCTCCGCGAGGGTGAACGGCGGGTAGCGGTCGGTGCCGAGGGCGCCATACGCGTAGTAGGAGACCCGCCAGCTCCACCGCAGCACGCCGGCGTTGAACTCGAACAGCGCGCGGGGGTAGTGGCCGGTCACGAGGATGGCGACGAAGGCGACGATGCTGAGCACCGCGAACGCGATCCACAGCACGGTCAGGACGATGATGTGGGGGATCACCAGCAGCCACTTCACGAGCCACAGCCAGCGTGAGCCGGTCGGCGTGGTCGCGCCGTCGACGTGGACGGGGTAGCGGGGCTGGGCGGTGGGACTCAGGGTTGCGGTCGTCATGGCTGTCTCCTCGGGTCCCCTCCACCGTCGCGTCCGGGGCCGGTGCAGGGGAGGGACCTTCGCCCCGCGACCTCAGGGTGCGGCGGTCAGGCAGGGCCGCGGCCGTCCCGGCCGGGTACGGAGGGTGCCGTGGGTGGCAGGTGGTGGCCCGTGGTGAACCGCCACACGCGGCTGCGCAGGTGGCGGGTGGTGCGCGCCGGCAGGACCGGCACGACGGGGGCCGCCCGGTAGAACCAGGTCTTGCCCACCTCGACGAGCACGAGGTAGGCGGCGACCATGCCCGCGAGGGTGAGGAAGAAGCCCATGGGCAGGGGGCGGAAGCCCAGGGCCGGCCCGAGCGGGCTCGAGGGCAGCACGGCGCCCACGCCGAGCGCCCCGAGGACCGCGACCACCAGCGGCACGCTCGGCCGGCTGCGGAAGAACGGCACGCGCCGGGTGCGGATGGAGATGATGATCAGGGTCTGGGTCGCGAGGGACTCCACGAACCACCCCGACCGGAAGAGCGCAGGGCCGGCGTGGAAGACGTGCAGCATCACCCAGAACGTCGCGAAGTCGAACACCGAGCTGAGCGGCCCGAAGACGAGCATGAAGCGGCGGATGAACCCGATGTCCCAGTGCGACGGCCGGCGCAGCTGCTCCTCGTCGACGCCGTCGGTCGGGATGGCCAGCTGGCTGGTGTCGTAGAGCAGGTTGTTGAGCAGGATCTGCGAGGGCAGCATCGGCAGGAAGGCGAGGAACAGCGAGGCGCCCGCCGCCGAGAACATGTTGCCGAAGTTGCTCGACGTCCCCATGAGGACGTACTTGATGGTGTTGGCGAAGATGCGCCGTCCCTCCGCGACCCCGTCGGCGAGGACGTCGAGGTCCTTCTCCAAGAGGATGACGTCGGCGGCGTCCTTGGCGACGTCGGTGGCCGAGTCGACCGAGATCCCGACGTCGGCGGCGTGCAGGGCGAGGGCGTCGTTCGCCCCGTCGCCGAGGAAAGCGACCCCACCGGTGCTCAGCCGCTGCACCCGGACGATGCGGGCCTTCTGCTCGGGGCTCACGCGGGCGAACACCGACGTCCGGCCGATGGCGCTGGCGAGGGCGGCGTCGTCGAGCGCGTCGAGGTCGCCGCCCTCCAGGGGGACGTCCTCCGGACCGCCCGACAGGCCGAGGTCGCGGCACACCTTGGTGGCGACGGCCACGTTGTCCCCGGTGACGAGCTTGACGGTCACGCCCAGCCCGCGCAGGCGGGCAAGGGATCGCTCGACGCCCCGCTTGGGCGGGTCGAGGAAGACGAGCAGGCCCACGAGGTGCAGGTCGACGGCCGGGAGGTCCACGGCGCGACCGGGCGCGGTCGCCACCGCGACGACGCGGCTGCCGGCATCGAACTCCGCCGCGAGCCGTGCCCGCGCGGACGCGGGGACGTCGCGGCACCGCTCGAGGACCGCCTCGGGGGCGCCTTTGGTCACGGTGGTCACCGCACCCGCCGCGTCCCGGACCACGACCGACATGGTGCGCGTGTGGTGGCTGAACGGGACGCTGTGCAGCCGGGTGTGGCCCGCGAGCCAGGCGGCCATCGCGTCCACCGCGGGAGCCGCCCAGAGGGCCTGGTCCAAGGGGTTGGCACCCAGGGCGGCACCGGGTGCGGAGCCCTCCTCGGTGCACAGCAGCCCGAGGCGTATGACGTCGAGCGCCCGGGACCCCTCCGCGGGGATGGCCCGCGCGAAGCTGACCCTCCCGTCCGTGAGCGTCCCGGTCTTGTCGGTGAACAGGACGTCGACGTCGCCGAGGTCCTCGATGCAGACGAGGCGCTTGACCAGGACCTTGCGGCGGCTCATCCGCCGCGACCCGGCGGCAAGGCTGGTCGCGACCACGGCGGGCAGCAGCTGGGGCGTGATGCCCACGGCGATGGCCAGCGAGAACAGCAGCGAGTCCATGACCGGCCGGTGGAGCAGGAGGTTGACCACGAAGATCGACGTCGTCAGCGTGCCGGCGACGCGGACCAGGAGGAGCGAGAACCTGCGCAGCCCGGTCTGGAACGTCGTGTCGAGCTGGTGCGTGCTCAGGCCCGTGGCGATGGCGCCGAGCTCGGTGGCGGTGCCCGTCGCGACGACCGCGCCCAGGCCCGCGCCGGCGTGCACGACGGTGCCCATCAGGGCGACCCCGGTCAGGTCGGCGAGGGGGGTGCCAGGCCCGACGGGGTCGGTGCCCTTCGTCACCGGCAGGGACTCGCCGGTGAGGACGGACTCGTCGCACTCGAGCTCCTCGGCCTCCACCAGGCGCAGGTCGGCAGGCACGACGTCACCGACCCGCAGCCGCACCAGGTCGCCCGGGACGACCTCCTCGACGTCGACCAGCGCCGACCCCCCGTCGCGGACGACCAGCGCGCGGTGCCGCACCTGGCTGTGCAGGGCGGCGGCGGCCCGTTCGGCGCGGTACTCGTTGCCGAAGCCCAACCCGACCGAGAGGGTGACGATGACGCCGATGATCAGGGCGTCGCGCCCCTCGCCGATGAGGGCCGACGCCGCCGCGGCGAGCACGAGCAGCAGGAGCAGTGGCGAGCGGAGCTGGTGGGAGAGCACCGCCAGCGCGCTCGCGCGGTGGGTGGCGACCGCGTTGGGCCCGTATGCCTCGCGGCGCTGCGCGGCCTCTGCCGCGGACAGCCCGTGCCCGGTGGTGACCCCGAGCGAGGCCAGCACCGCCTCCACGGACTCGGTGGCGGCGCGCCCCACGGCCGAGCGCGGTGCGCGGTCGACGGCGGTGGTCAGGGTCATGGCGTCCTTCGACGACGGGTGCACGGACGCCCGGAGGCGCCGGGGGGCGCCGGGGGGCGCCGTACCCGTGTCCAGCAGACTGCCCGCGGCGGCCCGGCCTCAGGGCCCTAGGTCCCGCGTCGCGACCCGCTCAGGCGCGGTCGAGCACGCCGGGGGGCAGTGCGTCGTGATGGAGCGCTGCGTGCACGCCCCACGTGCGGTTGGCGACCTGGGTGACGTGCAGGTCGACGACCGCGCTGGCCAGGGCCAGCGCCTGGGGCCGGGGCACGGACAGCAGGTGCTCCAGCCAGGTCAGCATGTCCGACAGCGCGGCGGCGGTGGCGGCGTTGAGGTCGGCGTCGAAGCCGAACGTCAGCCTCGCCGAGGGCGTGACCGCGTGCACCGACCGCAGCGGCGGGTCGTCGGCGAGGTCGAGCACCAGCTCGGACGTCATGGGGCACTCGATGGCGGTGCCTCCGACCTCCCCGTGGCCCTGAGCGGCATGCCCGTCGCCGACGGTGAGGAGGGCCCCGGGCACGTTGACGGGCAGGTACAGGGTGGACCCGGCCACGAGGTCGCGGCAGTCGATGTTGCCGCCGCTCTCGGAGCGCGGCGGCACGGTCGACAGCTCGCCGGGGACGTCGCAGGCGACCCCCACGACACCGAGGAACGGCGCGAGGCGCACCTCGTGCCCGAGCTGGTTGCGGGCCACCCCGGCCGCTGCGTCGATGGCGTAGAGCAGGTCGCCGCGGGCGGTGTCGACCCCGAGGCGCTGGTTGAGCCACGTGTCGGTGCCTCCGGAGGCCGTCCACCCCCACGGGCCCGGCGTCAGGGCCGCGAAGTGCACGGACAGGACGTCGCCGGGTCGGGCGCCGACGACCTCCACGGGGCCGGTGAGGCAGTGGCCCTCCCGCGGGACGAACATCCGGGGCCGCTCCTCACCAGGGACCTGCTGGGGCTCGAGGTGGCCACCGGAGTCCAGCGACTCGACGACCACGGTGTCGCCGGGCAGCACCTGCAGCGCCGGCGGGGAGTCTCGGGAGATGGTCTGGACGACGTGGTCGCGGGTGGGCGTGAGGTGGTGGCGGGTCACGGTGACCCAGTCTCACCTGCGCCCGACTGGCCCGCACCTCCGGGTGTTCGCGAGGTGACGGACCTCGGCGTGACCGCGCTCCTATCCTGCTTCCATGGAGCTCGAGTTCACCGGTCCCGTGTGGTTCTGGAAGGGACCCGCGCCGTGGCACTTCGTCTCCGCCCCCGACGACGAGTGCGGGGCGCTCGAGGCCGTCTCGGCCCAGGTGAGCTACGGGTGGGGCATGATCCCCGTCGCCGCCCGCATCGGGCGGACGCGGTGGACCACCTCGCTGTTCCCCAAGGACGGTGGGTATGCCGTCCCGCTCAAGCTCGCGGTGCTGCGTGCGGAGGAGATCGAGGTCGGTGATGTCGTCTCCCTGCACCTGACCGTCGACGCCTGAGCCGGTCCGGGGAGCAGTAGCCTCGACCCGCACGCACTGCCCGGCACCCGGCGCGAAAGGCACCACCGTGATCGAGACCGACCACTTCGTCCGCTTCGAACGGGTGGGGGCGGTCACCGAGACCGCTCGCGGCCTGCTCGCCGAGGTCGAGACCGAGCAGCTGCGGGTCGACCTCGTCGCCGACGACGTCGTGCGCGTGAAGATGAGCCGTGGTGGCGTCTTCGACGAGTCGCCCACCTTCGCGGTCTGCGTCGACCCCCTGGCGGCACCGGTCGAGTTCACGGTGGAGCGCGACGACGAGCGGGTGCGTGTGGTCACCCCGGCGATGGTCGTGTCGCTGTGGCTCGACCCGTTCCGCCTGGACGTGCACCGGGCGGACGGCTCACCCGTGGTGGAGACCGCCGCCGACGAGCAGGGTCGCTACTGGGCGTATGCCACGCTCAACGACACCTTCACCCTGCGCCGCCGGTGCCGGCAGGAGGATGCGTTCTTCGGGCTGGGGGAGAAGGGCGGCCGCCACAACCGCAAGGGCCGCGACTTCACCATGTGGAACACCGACGTCCTCAGCCCCAGCGAGACGGTGGAGTTCACCGCCGGCAAGGAGCCGGGCGACCCTCGAGGCGACCGCACCAGCGTCGACTTCGACCCGTTCTACGTGACGGTGCCGTTCCTCTACCACCAGACCTACCCCTCGGGGACGATGTCCGCCTCGTTCCTCGACAACGGCTACCGCGGCGAGTACGAGCTGTCCCCGCACGAGGAGTACCGGGTCACCTTCGCCGGCGGGCAGTACACCGAGTACATCTTCGCCGGGCCGGACATGCCGGCCGTCCTCACGCAGTACACCGCCCTGACCGGTCGCGCCGAGCTGCCCCCGCTGTGGTCGCTCGGCTACCACCAGTGCCGCTGGTTCGCCTACACCCAGGACGCGGTCGAGGAGATCGGCCGCAGGCACCGGGACGCCGAGATCCCCTGCGACGCGCTGTGGCTCGACATCGACTACATGGACGGCTACCGCGTCTTCACCTGGGACCGCGAGCGGTTCCCCGACCCGCCGGGCATGTTGCAGCGCCTCACCGACCAGGGGTTCCGGGTCATCACGATCATCGACCCGGGCGTGAAGTGGGACCAGGGCTACCCGGTGTTCGACCAGGGCCTCGAGCGCGACGTGTTCTGCCGCACCGAGGGTGGCGACACCTACATCGGCCAGGTCTGGCCGGGCAACACCGCCTTTCCCGACTTCGTGACGCCCGAGGCGCGCGAGTGGTGGGGCGAGCTCAACGCAGCCCACGTCCGGTCCGGGCTCGCCGGCATCTGGAACGACATGAACGAGCCTGCGACCGGGACCATCCCGTCGCGGGCGATGCGCTTCGGCCACGGAGAGCACCCGCACGAGCGCTACCACAACCAGTACGCCCTGCTCATGGCCATGGGGACGCGGCAGGGGCTGGTCGAGGCGATGCCCGAGCTGCGCACCTTCATCCTCTCCCGGGCCGGCTTCGCCGGGATCCAGCGCTACGCCGCCAACTGGATGGGCGACAACCTCTCCCGCTGGGACCACCTGCGCATAAGCATCGCCATGGCGTCAGGCTTCGGGATCTCGGGCCAGCCCTTCGTGGGGGCCGACATCGGCGGCTTCGCCGGCGGTTCCAACGCCGAGCTGTTCACCCGCTGGATGCAGTACGGCGTCCTGACGCCGTTCTGCCGCAACCACTCCATGATCGGCAACGTCGACCAGTACGCCTGGGCGTTCGGTGACCTCGTGCAGGACATCGTCCGTGAGGCGCTGGGGCTGCGCTACCGGCTGATGCCCTACATCTACAGCGCCTTCGTGCGGTCCTCCGCGACCGGCGAGCCGGTGCAGCGGCCGCTGGTCTTCGACCACCAGTACGACGGCACGGTGCGCGACCTCGACGACCAGTACCTCTTCGGGACCGACCTGCTCGTCGCCCCGGTGACCGAGCCGGTGGCGACCTCGCGGCAGGTCTACCTGCCCGAGGGCGACTGGTACGACTGGCACAGCGGGTCGCTGGTCGGCGGGAGGGGGTTCGTCATCGCCCCGACGCCCATGGACCGCATCCCCCTGTACGCGCGCGGCGGCGCGGTCGTGCCGATGTGGACGGAGGCCCCCGCCTCGACGGCCGGCTACCACCCCGAGGTGGTGGAGCTGCACCTGTTCGTCCCCACCGGCGACGGCGAGCACGTGTCCCGGCTGACCGAGGACGACGGCCTCACCACCGCGTCGCCGCAGGGCGCCTGCCACCGCACGACGTTCACCGTCGTGCGAGAGGGTGGCAGCCTGCGGCTGACGGCGCAGGTCGAGGGCGATGGCTACCCGCAGTTCCGGCGCACCGCCTACCACCTGCACGTCCACGGGGCCGCGCCCGACCGGCTCGAGTTGCAGGGGGAGGGGCTCGACGTCGACGCGGTCCCTGCGGACGGCGACGGTGTCTTCGTGCTGCCCGTGGCGGCACGGCCGTTCACGGCGGTGCTCGAGGTCTGAGGGCGGCTAGCGTGGGTCCCGCCGGGGGACCGCCGGGCGAGGGAGCCCGTCGGCAGCGGCGGGCGCGAGGGGAGACGGAGACGATGGGGACGACGACGGTGGGGACGACGACGGTGGGGACGACGACGGAGCAGGCGCCGCAGACGGGACGGGCCGCCGACCGCCACGACCTGATCCGGGTCCAGGGCGCGCGGGAGAACAACCTCAAGGACATCAGCGTCGAGATCCCCAAACGCCGGCTCACGGTGTTCACCGGGGTCTCGGGGTCGGGCAAGAGCTCCCTGGTGTTCGCGACCATCGCCGCCGAGTCGCAGCGCATGATCAACGAGACCTACAGCGCCTTCGTCCAGAACTTCATGCCGACCCTGTCGCGCCCGGACGTCGACGTCCTCGAGGGCCTGACGACGGCGATCATCGTCGACCAGGAGCGGATGGGCGCCAACCCCCGCTCCACCGTCGGCACTGCCACCGACGCAAACGCCATGCTGCGGATCCTGTTCAGCCGCATCGGTGTTCCACACATCGGGCCGTCGACGGCGTTCGCGTTCAACGTGCCCACGCGCGTCGCGAGCGGGGTGATGCGCACGGACAAGGGCGGCCGTGAGGAGAAGAGCATCGTCCGCGACGCGGTCTACCAGGGCGGCATGTGCCCACGCTGCGAGGGCATGGGTGCCGTCAACGACTTCGACCTCACGGCGATCTACGACGGCAGCCGGTCGCTTTCCGAGGGTGCGCTGCTCGTCCCGGGCTACAGCATGGACGGCTGGTACGGCCGCATCTTCAGCGGCGCCGGCCTCCCCATGGACAAGCCGGTCGGCCAGTTCACCGCCAAGCAGCTCGACAAGCTCCTGTACGGCGCGCCCGAGAAGATCCGCGTCGAGGGGGTCAACCTCACCTACGAGGGCGTCCTGACCAAGGTGCAGAAGTCGATGCTCTCCAAGGACGTCGAGGCCATGCAGCCTCACGTCCGGCGGTTCGTCGAGCGGGCGGTGACGTTCACGACCTGCCCCGACTGCGGTGGCACACGGCTGTCCAAGGAGGCGCTGTCCTCGAAGGTCAACGGCAAGAACATCGCCGAGCTCTGCTCGATGCAGATCAGCGACCTCGCGCTCTGGCTCCGCGACCTCGAGGATGCGTCGGTGGCCCCGCTGCTGGGCGGCCTGCGGCACCTGCTCGACTCGTTCACCGAGATCGGCCTCGGCTACCTCTCGCTCGACCGGCCGGCCGGCACCCTCTCCGGCGGCGAGGCCCAACGCACCAAGATGATCCGCCACCTCGGCTCGTCCCTCACCGACGTCACCTACGTCTTCGACGAGCCGACGATCGGGCTGCACCCGCACGACATCGCGCGGATGAACACCCTGCTCCTGCAGCTGCGCGACAAGGGCAACACCGTCCTGGTCGTCGAGCACAAGCCGGAGACGATCACCATCGCCGACCACGTCGTCGACCTCGGCCCGGGCGCGGGCTCAGCCGGCGGCACCGTCTGCTTCGAGGGCACCGTCGACGGCCTGCGGGCCAGTGACACCACCACCGGGCACCACCTCGACGACCGCGCGACCCTCAAGGAGCAGGTGCGCGAGGCGACCCGGGTCATGGAGGTCCGGGGCGCGTCAACCCACAACCTCAAGGACGTCGACGTCGACCTGCCGCTCGGGGTGCTCTGCGTCGTGACCGGGGTCGCCGGCTCCGGGAAGAGCAGCCTGGTCCACGGTTCCATCGCCAAGCGGGACGGCGTCGTCGTCGTCGACCAGGGCGCCATCAAGGGGTCGCGCCGCAGCAACCCGGCGACCTACACCGGGCTGCTCGAGCCGGTGCGCAAGGCGTTCGCCAAGGCCAACGGAGTCAAGCCGGCGCTCTTCAGCTCCAACTCCGAGGGCGCCTGCCCGACGTGCAACGGCGCCGGGGTGATCTACACCGACCTCGGCGTCATGGCGACGGTGGAGTCGACGTGCGAGGAGTGCGAGGGCCGGCGGTTCCAGACCTCGGTGCTCGAGTACACCCTCGGCGGCAAGAACATCGCCGAGGTGCTCGCGATGCCGGTGACCGAGGCGGAGGCGCTCTTCGGCCCCGGCGGCGCCGCGGCTACCCCGGCGGCGCACAAGGTGCTGGTCCGGCTCGCCGACGTCGGGCTCGGCTACCTCACCCTGGGCCAGCCGCTGACCACGCTGTCCGGGGGAGAGCGCCAGCGTCTCAAGCTGGCGGCGCAGATGGCCGAGAAGGGCGAGGTCTACGTGCTGGACGAGCCGACCACGGGCCTGCACCTGGCCGACGTCGCCAACCTGCTCGCGCTCCTCGACCGCCTCGTCGACTCGGGCCTGTCGGTCGTCGTCATCGAGCACCACCAGGCCGTCATGGCCCACGCCGACTGGATCGTCGACCTCGGACCCGGCGCCGGCCACGACGGTGGCCGGGTCGTCTTCGAGGGCACCCCGGCCGACCTCGTCGCCGCCCGCTCCACCCTCACCGGCAAGCACCTCGCCGCCTACGTCGGCGCCTGACCGCGACCCGGGGGGATCTGGCCGGGGGGACGACAGACCCACACCCCAGGCCGCGACAACCGGATCATGCCCCGTCAGGACGCGGCCCAAACCCGGGTCGCGCCCCGCGACGGTCATAGCCCCCTATGCGCTGCGTCGCGGGGCGCAACAACCCCGGGGTTCCCCGCGCATCCGCAGGTCAAACCACCCGCCACGAATCCTCGGCCGAACGGATGACCCAGGTGGCCCGGCCTGGGGTCACGAAGTCGCGGGATGAGTCCGGTGCGGAGGGGGTCAGGTCCAGCCGGGGGTGTGCACCGGGCAGCGGTCCGGGGCGTGGGTGCTGTGGCGGCGTACGAGGGTGCGCACCGCCCACCGGATGCGGCGGCGCCCGATGACGAGCACCACCGCCACCCAGAACGCGACGGCCCACGGGCGCGGGCCGACCGGCGGGTGGGGAGGCTGGGCGTAGCCGCCCGCGTCGAGACCCGCCGACTGCTCGAAGTGGTTCTCCGAGCCGGGGTAGACGGTGCTGTCGACGAGGTAGGCGACCGGCAGCAGCCCGATGCCCCCGATGGTGCTGCACACCGCCCACTGGTCGACGTGCCTCGACTCGTGCCTGGCCAGCATCGCCGCGCGGACGGGGTTGATGCGCGGGGTGGGGGAGGACAGGAACACCTCGCCCACCATGCTGCCGGGGTGGTCCTTCGACTGCGGCACGAACGCCAAGGTGATCGGCGGGTCGCCCACGCTGCACAGGCCACGGCCACGCACCTCGGCGAAGGCCAGGGCCAGCCCACTGACCGGGGCCGTGAGCACCGAGCGCACCGTCGAGCGCAGCGAGCCCCGGCGCGGCACCTGCGGGTCGATGACGCGCCGCCCCTCGCTGATCGAGACGTCGGCCACGCAGGCCGGCAGCTCCCGGGCCTTCTGCGACGCGCGCAGCCCGAACCCCGTCACCGACAGCGCCGCCAGCAGCACCATGGCGACCAGCAGCCGCCGGTGCCTGCGCTGGCACAGGTCGCACGCCAGGACACGGCGCGGCCGCAGGAACCGCAGCCGCGGCAGGACGAGGACGAGGCCGACGATCCCGCCGCCGAGGAAGCCGACGACCGTCCACACGACCCGCATCCCTGGCGACGTCGGGCGCCGACGTCGCGCACGAGCGGGACTGTCCACTCACATCTCCGGGGAACGGACCCGCGACCGGGTCGACTCTGGCCCGCGGGGGCGTCGCGGACCCTCCCATGATCCCGCGCGCGCGGCGCCCCCACCAGTACCGCCCACCGTCCGAGCCGCCCACCTGCCGGGGCGGGGCTGCTCGGGTAGTTTCGCCAGAAAGGCACCGAACGAGGAGACGTCGCATGCGCGCACTGCAGTTCACGGAGTACGGAGGCCCCGAGCGGCTGGAGTGGGGGCAGGCTCCCGAGCCGCACGCGGGACCGGGACAGGTGCGCGTGGCCGTGCGCGCCGCCAGCGTCAACCCGATCGACGTGAAGATGCTGTCCGGTGCCATGGCGCAGGACGAGCGCCCCGCCCAGCCGGTGCTGCTCGGGTTCGACGCGGCCGGGGTCGTCGACGAGGTGGGCGACGGTGTCGAGGGAGCTGCCGTGGGCGACGAGGTCTTCGGCCGGGGCAGCGGCACCCAGGCCGAGCTCGCCGTGCTCGACGCGTGGGCGGCCAGGCCCCCGGGCGTCGACTGGGCCGTCGTGGCTGCTGCCGGAGTCGCGGGCGAGACCGCCGAGCGAGGGCTGCGGCTGCTCGGGGTCGAGGCCGGGACGACGCTGTTCGTCGACGGCGGCGCAGGAGGCGTCGGCGCGGTCGCCGTCCAGATGGCCGTGGCCCGGGGCGCCACGGTGGTGGCGTCGGCCAGCGAGGCCAACCACCCGCTGCTGCGCGACCTCGGCGCGACGCCGGTGCTCTACGGCGAGGGTGTGGTCGACCGCGTCACCGACGCCGCCGGTGGCACCGTGGACGCCATCTTCGACGTGGCCGGCAAGACGCCGGCGGAGGATCTGGTCCGGCTCGTCGTCGACCCGGCGCAGGTCGTCTCGATCGCCAACTTCGGCGCGGGCTCAGCCGGCGCCCGCGTCACCGGCGGTGGCGACGACAGCCGGCCGGCGGAGGCCCTGGCCCTCACCGCCTCGCTGCTGGCCGACGGGCGCCTGGAGATCCCGGTCCAGACGTTTGCCTTCGAGCACGCCGCAGACGCCTACCGCACCATCGCCACCGGGCACGTCCGCGGCAAGCTCGTGCTGGTGCACGCATGAGGTACACCAAGCTCGGTCGCACCGGCCTCGACGTCTCCGCGCTGGTCCTGGGCTGCATGAGCTTCGGCGACCCGCAGCGGGGCAACCACGCCTGGACCCTCGACGAGGAGGCCAGCCTGCCGCTCATCCGCCAGGCGCTCGACGCAGGCATCACCTTCTTCGACACGGCCAACGTCTACTCCGCCGGCAGCAGCGAGGAGATCGTCGGCCGGGCGCTGAAGGATCACGGTCGTCGCGACGAGCTCGTCATCGCGACCAAGGTGCACGGCCGGATGCACGACGGGCCCAACGGAGCAGGCCTGTCCCGCAAGGCGATCCTGTCCGCGATCGACGCCAGCCTGACCCGCCTCGGCACCGACTACGTCGACCTCTACCAGATCCACCGGTGGGACCCCCACACCCCGATCGAGGAGACGCTGGAGGCGCTGCACGACGTCGTGCGCGCCGGCAAGGCCCGCTACCTCGGCGCCTCGTCCATGTGGGCGTGGCAGTTCTCCAAGGCGCAGCACACCGCCCGCGCCCACGGGTGGACCCCGTTCGTGTCGATGCAGGACCACTACAACCTGCTCAACCGCGAGGAGGAGCGGGAGATGTTCCCCCTGTGCGCGGACGAGGGTGTCGGCGTGATCCCGTGGAGCCCGCTCGCCCGCGGACTGCTCACCCGCGAGTGGGGCACCCGCACCAGCCGCAGCGAGACCGACGAGTTCGGCAAGACCCTGTACGGCGACGACGACCGAGCCGTCGTCGACGCCGTGGGGCAGGTGGCCGAGGCGCGCGGCGTGCCGCGTGCGCAGGTCGCCCTGGCGTGGGTGATGCGCAACCCCGTGGTCACCGGCCCGATCATCGGCGCCACGAGGCCCGGCCACCTCCAGGACGCCGTGGCAGCGCTCGACCTGGTGCTCGACGACGCCGAGGTGGCCCAGCTCGAGGAGGGTTACCGGCCCCACGCACCCGCCGGCTTCTGAGGCGCGGGGTCCAGGGGCGCGGGGTCCAGGGGCCGGGGGAGCAGCCGGTCGAGGATGTCGGGCACCCCGACGACGCCGAGGGTGCCACCGGCCTCGTCGGTCACCACGAGCAGCTGGGTGCTGGTCTGGCGCATGTGGCCGAGCGCCTCGTGCACCAGGGCGCTGCCCGGCAGCGTCTCGGCGGGACGCACGACCTCCGCGACGGGCAGGTCCGGCGCCGCGGTGAGCACGTCCCGGACGTGCACCACGCCGCGTACGGCGCCGTCCTGGCGGACCAGCAGCCGTAGGTGCCCGGTCCGATGGGAGACCTCCCACAGGTCGCGTGCGGTGGCGTCGCCGTCGACGGCGGTGACGGGCGCGCCGGGCCGGAGGAGCTCGCCGAGCGTGAGCGTCTGCAGCTCGAGCGCCCCGGCGAGCTGGGCCGAGTAGCCGGTGTCCAGCACGCCCACCTGCGAGGAGTGCTCGACCAGGTGCCGCAGGTCCTCGGGGCTGCGTCCGGACACGACCTGGTCGGTGGGCTCGACGCCGACCCGCCGCAGGCACCAGTTGGCGACGGCGTTCAGGGCACGCAGCAGCGGACGGGTGAGCCACATGAAGCCGCGCATCGGCAGCGCCAGCAGAGTCGCCGACCGCTCCGGGTGGGAGATGGCCCACGACTTCGGCGCCATCTCCCCGACGACCAGGTGCAGGAACGTCACCACCAGCAGGGCCAGCACGAACGCCAGGGAGTCGGCCGCCCAGGTGGGCAGCGCGGTGGCCTCCAGCGGCGGCAGCAGCCAGTGGTGGACCGCGGGCTTGGTGACGGCACCGAGCGCCAGCGTGCACACGGTGATGCCCAGCTGCGACCCGGCGAGAAGCAGCGTCAGCTCGTGCGAGCTGCGCAGGGCGGCCCGGGCGGCGCGGCTGTGGTGCGCCGCATCCTGCAGGCGGTGCCGCTTCGCAGCCATCAGGGAGAACTCGACGGCCACGAAGAACGCCGAGAGGCCGATGATGGCGACGGTCGTGGCCAGGACGACCCACGGGTTGCTCACGACCGCTCCTCGGTCATGGCCGCGGCCGGGTCGGCCGCCTCCGCGATGCGGACCCGGACGGTCGCAGGCACGTGGCGCTGGACGGTCAGCACCTCCACGTCGGCGACGTACGGCGTCGGCTCGCCCTCGCCGGCCAGCTCGGCGGCGTCGAGGGGCAGAGGCACCACGACGTGCTGGCCCGGCCCTGGCAGGGCGCCGTGGTGGCCGATGACCAGTCCCGAGAGGGTCTCGTAGTCGCCCTGCGGCAGGTCCCGACCCAGGAGCCGCTCTGCCTCGTCGACGGGCAGGTCGGCGGCCAGCAGCCACGACCCGTCCGGCTGGGCCGCGGGGACCGCTACCCGGTCCACGTCGTGCTCGTCGGTGAGCTCGCCGACCAGCTCCTCGGCGCAGTCCTCGAGGGTGAGGATGCCGGCGAAGCTTCCGTACTCGTCGATGACGCAGGCCAGCTCACGGCGGCCGCCCACGAGGGTGCGCACGACGTCCGGCAGCGCCATCGACGCCGGCACGACGACCGGTGGCTGCATCAGGGCTGTCGCCGGGCGCCGGTCGTCCGAGGCCGTGGCCAGCACGTCGTGCAGCTCGACGACGCCGA
Organism: Pedococcus sp. 2YAF34; assembly: GCF_052114585.1. NCBI lineage: Bacteria > Bacillati > Actinomycetota > Actinomycetes > Micrococcales > Intrasporangiaceae > Pedococcus > Pedococcus sp. 2YAF34. The sequence goes on along the minus strand of NZ_JBFRFA010000005.1, from coordinate 89,665 downwards.
GGACCTCGGTGCCCTCCGCGTCGAGGACGGGGTACCGCGAGTGGCCGGCTGCCATGAGCGCCCTGACGTCGGCGACGGTGTCCTCGGGGCCGACGACGTCGACCCGCACCCGGGGCACCATCGCGTGCCCGGCGTCCCGCGTGGGGAAGTCGAGGATGCGGTCGAGCAGCAGCGACAGCTCCGGCGACAGGTCGCCGGTCTCGCGCGACTCCGCGACGATGTGCTCGAGGTCCCGGGCGCTGGCCGAGTGCTCCACGTCGTGCACCTGCTCGATGCCGAGCAGTCGCAGGAGGGCCGTCGAGGCGCGGTCGAAGACGTGCACCAGCCAGCCGAACACGCCCAGGTACAGCGTCGTCGAGCGTCCCAGCCACAACGCCACCGGCTCGGGGCGGGCGATGGCGAGGTTCTTGGGGAACAGCTCGCCGAGCACCATCTGGACGACTGTCGAGAAGCCCAGGGCCACGACGGCGCCGACGGCCAGGCCCACACCGGTAGGCACGTCGACACCACCGAGCAGGTCCGACAGCGACTCGCCGATCAGCGGCTCGGCGACGTAGCCGACGACGAGGCCGGTGACGGTGATCCCGAGCTGTGCGCCGGACAGCATGAACGAGGTGCGCCGCGTGACCGCCAGGGCCCGCGCCGCCGCGGTGTCACCGGACGCCGCCCGCGCGGCCAGGCGGCTGCGGTCGACCGCGAGGTAGGCGAACTCCTGGGCCACGAAGTAGCCGGTGAGCGCGGTGATGAGCAGGACGACGAGGATCCCGAGGAGGAGGGACAGCACGGCGGTCACGCGTCAGCCCCGGTGCAGGAGGGATCGGACGGGGCGTCGCCGGGCTGTCCCGGCGGACTGGGGGGTTCCATGCGTCTCCGTGGTCGGCGGCCTGGGGCCGTGGGCTGGTCGCGTCAGGTGGCTCGCTGTGGCAAGAGGTCGTTCGCTGGGGCCAACGACGACCCCGGCGGTCCGGTTCCACCTAGGGTGGGCCGCACCGAGCGGCTCGTCACGGGACCGCCACGTCGACGACGACTCCCCACCACCTCCCGGAGGCACCGCATGGCCGTGCAGACCACCGACTTCTACGGGCTCGAGGATCTGCTCGACGACGGGGAGCGCGAGATCCTGCACCGGGTCAGGGAGTTCATGGCCCGCGAGGTGGCGCCGATCATCACGGACCACTGGGTGCGGGCGACCTTCCCCTTCGAGGTGGTCCCCGGACTGGCCGCGCTCGGCACCGCCGGGCTGGCCTCCGACGGCCCGGGTGGCGGACGTCGCCGCTTCCTGCTCGACGGCATGATCGCGATGGAGATGGCGCGGGTCGACCCGTCCATCGCCACGTTCCACGGGGTGCACAGCGGGCTGGCCATGGGGTCGATCCTCCTGTGCGGTTCACCGGAGCAGCAGGAGCGCTGGCTGCCCGCGATGGCGCGGTGGGAGAAGATCGGCGCGTTCGGGCTGACCGAGCCGGAGGCCGGCTCCGGGGCGGCCGGGGGCCTGACGACCACCGCCACCCGCGACGGCGACGAGTGGGTGCTCGACGGCGAGAAGAAGTGGATCGGCAACGCCACGTTCGCCGACCTGACGGTCATCTGGGCACGCGACACCGCCAGCGACGAGGTCCTCGGGTTCGTGGTCGAGAAGGGTGCGCCGGGCTTCACCACCGAGGCCATCGGCGACAAGATCGCCCTGCGCGTGGTGCAGAACGCGCACATCACCCTCGACGGCGTCCGCGTCCCCGAGGCCGACCGGCTGCAGGGCGCCCGCTCGTTCGACGACACCGGGCGGGTGCTGCGCGCGACCCGCGCCGGGGTCGCCTGGATGGCCGTCGGCTGCGCCCTCGGCGCCTACGAGCACGCCCTGGCCTACGCCAAGGAGCGAGAGCAGTTCGGTCAGAAGATCGCCGGCTTCCAGCTCATCCAGGACCTGCTCGTCCAGATGCTCGGCAACACCACCGCCTCGGCAGCGCTCTGCGTCCAGCTGAGCCGCCTGCAGGACGCCGGCGAGGAGACCGACGCGCAGGCCTCGCTGGCCAAGGCGTTCTGCACGGTGCGCATGCGCGAAACGGTCGGGTATGCGCGAGAGCTGTTGGGCGGCAACGGGATCCTGCTCGACCACCAGGTCGGGCGCTTCGTCGCCGACGCCGAGGCCATCTACTCCTACGAGGGCACCCGCGAGATCAACACCCTCATCGTCGGCCGGGAGATCACGGGCGTCGGCGCCTTCGTCTGACGAGGCGACCGAAATGGAGGCGATCCCCTCGACAAACCGGCGATTGCCGAGCTGGTCCGAGAGATACTGAAGGGGTGTACACCTCCGTGCTGGGTGGCCTACTCGTGGTCGTGGTCCTCGGCGCTACCAGCCTTTGGGTGCTGCAGGATGCCCGTTCACGGGTACGGCACCACCGACCAGTCGTCGCGACGTTCGGTGGTCTCACGGTGGAGAGGCCGGAAGTGTGGGCGGCCCTGTGCCTGCTGCTCGTGGTGCTGTTCCTGCCGCTCTACCTCGTGGCCCGGAGCGCGCAGTGAGCCAGCACGGCTCCTGCGCTTCCTCATCGGCCTGACCCCGCGGCAGCGGACGTCGCGCTCATCGTCATGACGTGTCCGGTCTCCGGCTGCACGGCCGTCCAGTGCTGTGGAGAGTCCACATGCGGTCACGAGAACAGGAGCACCGCGAGCAGAGAGATCCACACCACGAGCGCGACATAACCGGCTGCGAGGGCGCCGGCGAGAGTTCGGGAGGGCCGCGCCGTCGTCCCGAGGTCGCCCCCCAGCAGAAGGAGGCTGCTGGCTACACCCAGCCAGGCGACCGCGGGCCAGGTGCGGTCGACCACCATGAGGCCGCCGAGGACGAGTGCGCCGCCCATCAGCCCTGACCGGCCGGACAGCTTCGTGATCACCAGAAGCGGGACCCCTAGGACAGGCTGGGCGATGGCGAGCGTCATCCACCAGGCATGGCCGGTGGCGGGCCCGGGCCAGAAGCCGGCATACGTCGCCCCGACGAGCAGGAGCAGCGCGACGTCAACGGCTCGGACGCCGCGCAACGCGTCGCGGGGGGTGACCCGGTACCGCGCGTTGAACCCGAAGAGAACCGTCAACCAAGGGGACCACCGGGCACGGCCCAACGCCATGCCTGGGACCCCCGCGAGCAGTGTGGCGGCCGCGAGCACCGCAGCCATGCCGCCGAGCACACGGATCACGGCGGTCCTGCGCCTTGGGCTGCCAAGTAGTGGCGCACAGTTCGCCGCCAGCTCAGCGCCGACCGGACTCGATGTACCGCTTGAGCCCCTCCCAGTTGCGACGCTCCCATCGCGGTCCGATCAGGGCCAGTACTGGCGTCAGGAACTTGCTCGGTCCGGTCAGTCTCATGTCCCAGTCCCACCACATCAGTGTCCCGTCACCCTGGGCGCTGAAGTGGAGCATGCCGTCGACCTGCATGTACGACGACCGGATGACGTTGTGCAACTGGTGCGGCCTGTCGTACTCCAGCACCTCGACCGTCATGACACCTTTGGCGCCTGCTCCCACGGGTTGTGCGGCGAAGCGTGAGCCCTTTCCGATCGAACCACCGGTCAGCTGCTCGGCGTGAGCGATCCTCGGGTTGTACTTGGGCTCGTTCCGTTCGTCGGCGACCACGTCGAACACCTCCTCGACGGGAGCGTCGATCGCGACCTCACCGCGGATGTGCACCATCGCGTACTCCTTCACGTTGAGCCCGCGTCAGGTCGTCTGGCCTGCCCGGACGACCTGGAAGACCGGATGGTCCGCTGGGGCAGGCATCTGGGCGAAGCACCTGTCCACGGAGTGGCCGGCGACCGCGCGGTACCGCGCGATGATGGCTTCTCGCTGCTCGGGTGGGACCTCGCTCGCGTTGAAGTTCTCGGCGTGACCCTTTCGGCTCAACGCGCCTCTTCCGGCAGCTCTGAGGTTGCGCACCCAGTCGGACTCGCCGTACGGGGACACAAGATAGTGCTTCTCACCGATATCGACGGGGATGACCGGACCTTGCGAGGTCTGCCAGTGCGACGACCGGTGACGGTGAGCGTGGCGACGCCGCGTCCGCCGAGCCGCATGGCCAGCGGATTGGCAACGTGCCGCGTCAGTGGCGGCGGCTTCAGGTATGCCATGGTGACTCCCTCCCGATGATGCATCGGCATCGTCTCCCCGGCGCGAGAGCGCTGCGCAGTGCCGGAGGTCCTGCTCCTTGCTGGAGCGGGCGGCTGGCCGGCGAGTACAGGACCTTCGCCCCGGTGGCGCTGCCAGCGGCCGCAGGCACGCTGTTGACATGAGTGCGCCACCGACCGGACCGTCCGGACCGCGCGAACAGGGATCAACCGCTGCAGCCCGCACACAGGCTGTCCCACGGCTGCTCATGGAGCAGTTCTCGCCTCACTTCGACATTGCCGTCGTGCACTCCGAGGTCTTCCGGGCAGTCCCTGCCGACTGCTACCGGGCTGCCACGCAGGTGGACCTCTTCGAGGCCCCCTTGGTTCGGGCTCTGCTCGGCATCAGAGCCCTGCCACGACATGTCGCGGGAAGGCTGAAGGTGCGCCCCTCGGCGACTTCGGCTCGAAGCACATCGCCGCCCACCTTTCGGCTCAAGGACTTGGTCGGTCTGGGTTGGATCCTTCTCGGTGAGACACCAGGTGTCGAGATGGTCCTCGGTCAGGTGAGCCGCCCCTGGAGGGCGGTCGCAGACCCCGCCGACGCACCGACCGCGCCAGATGGGTTCACCCACTTCGACGAGCCGGGGTACGCCAAGATCACCGCCGGCCTGAGGATCGATCCCTACGGGAACGACTCATCGATCCTGACGATCGAGACACGGGTGGCCCTGACGGACGAGGAGAGCCGGCGCCGATTCAGGCGGTACTGGCTCCTGATCGGCCCCTTCAGCTCCTTCATTCGCCGCATGGCGTTGCGCCTCGTGGCGACCGAGCTCGACAGGGGACGTCCGGTCGTCGGTCGGGACATCCGGAACTCAGCAGGTCCGGTGCACGCGCAGACAGGCGGCGAGCAGTCTCAACAGCAAGACACCCAATGAGGTGCGACGGACCGGTCAGCGCGGGTAGCTGGGGTCGACGTCGTCGGTCTCGATGTCGACCGGGTCGTCCTTCTGGGGGCCGTCGGCGAGGGGGAGCGTGATGGAGAAGACCGACCCGCCGCCGGGCCGTGGTGCGTAGCCGACCTCACCGTGGTGCGCGTGGGCGATGGAGCTGACGATCGTGAGGCCGAGGCCGGTGCCCTGGATCGCCTCCGACTGGGCCGTGCTCGAACGGAAGAAGCGCTCGAACAGTCGGTGGGCCTCCGCCTCGGGGACCCCCATACCGGTGTCCTCGACGGCGATCCGCACCTCACCGATGTCCACCCGGAGGCGGACCGTGACCTCGCCGCCTGCAGGCGTGAACTTGATCGCGTTGGAGATGAGGTTGATCAGGGCCCGCTCGAGCTGGGCCGCGTCGCCGAGGACGTGGAGGCTCCCGCTCGGCGCGGCGACGGCGAGCCGCAGGCCGGCGTCGAGGGCCTGCTTCTCGAGGGACTCGCAGGCCGCCCAGGCGCAGGACCGGACGTCGACCCGGCCCAGGGTGAAGCTGAAGCTCCCGGCGTCGACCCTCGACACGACCAGGACGTCCTCGATGAGGCTGAGCAGGCGACCGGCGTTGCGCTGCACCTTCTCCACCATGCCGAGCTGCAGCCGGTCGAGGTCTCCCGCGTCGCCGGTGGCGAGCATCTCGGCATAGCCGATGACGCTGGTGATGGGGGTCCGCAGCTCGTGGCTGATGTTGGTGACGAAGTCGTCCTTGGCCTGGTCGAGCTCGGTGAGCCGCTCGACCGCGCGGCGCTCCTTCTCCAGCGCGGAGCGCAGCTGCTCCTCGGCGGACCGGCGCTCGGTGACGTCGACGAGCTGGGCGGTGTAGAGGTCGGCGGAGTACTCGATGAGGGGGGAGAGGGTGACCTCGAGCCAGGCGTGCGAGGGGGGTGCGACCCGGACCTCGCCCTGCCACCCGGTGGCGTCGGGCGGGAGCGGGCCGTGGACCGGGGCCGGCAGCACGTCGTCCACCAGCCGTGCACTCGCGGGGTCGAGCAGCTGCGACCAGCTCTGGCCGAGCAGGTCGTCCTCCGTGCGCCCGTCGCCACCGGTGAGCAGCCGCAGCGCCACGGCGTTGATCTCGACGACGCACAGGGCGTGCTCCTCGCGCTTGAGCAGCAGCATCCCGACGCGGGCACCGTTGAAGCCGTGGCGGAACAGCGCCTCGCTGCGCTGCAGCTCGGTCATCGTCTCCTGCCGCTGGCGGATGGCGACCGACAGGGGCAGCACGAGCAGGGCCGCGCACACGACGAACGCCTGGACCAGCATCGAGACGACCTCGGGTGGCCGGCCCGCCGAGATGTGCGCGAAGGGCCCGCCACCCAGCGCGCTGAGCACGGTGGCGAGGACGCCGGCCGTGACGAGCTGGGCGTACACGGTGCGCTGGCCCATGCGCACGGCGCCCCACATCAGCGGGACGAAGGGCACGAAGGCGAGAGGGAGGCTCTGCCGCGGCGCGAACACGGCGACGACCACGGCGACCAGGACCAGCCACTGCGCGACGCGCTCGGCGCGGCGCCGCTCCGGCGCGGGTGAGGACCCGAGGAACCAAGGGAGCACCAGCAGGAGGGCGGCGGCGTGCGACGCGCCCACCGCACGGCCGACGGCGAAGAGGTCGGCGCCCTCGCTCACCGCAGCCGTGACCCCGGCGCCGACGGCGATGACCGCCGCACCGGCGGCGCAGGCCTGCAGGAACTTGCCGAGCCCGGCCATGCTGGCCAACGTCGAGCGAGCGCCCCCGGCGCGCAGGAGGAGCAGCGTGACGACCACGGTCTCGAGGAGGTTCGACACGGCATACCCGATGGACACCGCGAGCGTGCGGTCGCCGAGGAGGTTGGCGACCACGGAGATGGCGAGCAGCCCGAGGGCCATGAGCCAGCGCCGCGTGCCGCGCGTCCACAGGAGGGCGACGACCGACAGGCCCGACGCCGGCCACCACGCGGCCACGTGAGAGCCGGCCGGGGCCAGGACCACGGAGGTCGTCATCAGTGCGAACACGCCGGCCAGCAGCACCACGAACGTCAGCACGTCACGGGTCGCGGCGGGCAGGGACCAGTACCAGCCCTGCATGCCGTGCTGCCCGGCCGACCCGGTCGGAGGCTTCGTCGCCGGCGCGCCGCGCTCGACGAGGCGCGGCGAGGCGGGGCGCTCCGGTACGGGGCCCTCCGTGGTGGGGCGCTCGACGCGGCGCTCGGTGGAGGGGCGCCTCACCCGGCGCTCAGGGGTGGGGCTCACCGGCGGCGACCCGTCCTCGAGGTGACGGAGCCGCACGCGAAGGACACAGCTGACACCGGACTCCTCGGATCACCCCTCGTGGACGCGGGCCAGTCTGCCGCACCACCACCATTCGGGCGGTCATTTCCGCGGTTGCGTCCACTAGGTTCGGGACCGGGCCAGGCGCAGGCGCCGGCCGTGAGCCGCAGGAGGAGCCATGAGTGCCAAGAGCAGCGCGCCCCAGTCACAGGCACCCGAGGCAGGAGGGGCTGCGGGTGGCACCTCCCCGGCCGACGCGTGGTGGCGCAGTGCGGTGATGTACCAGGTGTACCCGCGCAGCTTCGCCGATGGGAACGGCGACGGGGAGGGCGACCTGCTCGGGCTGCGTGAGCGGCTGCCCTACCTCGCCGACCTCGGGGTGGACGGGCTGTGGATCTCGCCGTGGTTCCCTTCGCCGATGGCCGACGGCGGCTACGACGTCAGCGACTTCCGCGACATCCACCCCATGTTCGGCACCCTCGCCGACGCGGACGCGGTGCTGCGTGAGTCCCACGACCTCGGCCTGCGCGTGATCATCGACCTGGTGCCCAACCACACCTCCGACCAGCACCCGTGGTTCCTCGCGGCCCTCGCCGGCGGCCCGCAGGCGCCGGAGCGGGCGCGGTACTTCTTTCGCGACGGCCGCGGCGACTCCGGCGAGCTGCCGCCCAACAACTGGATCAGTGCCTTCGGCGGCCCTGCGTGGACCCGGGTCACCGAGCCGGACGGGTCGCCGGGGCAGTGGTACCTGCACCTCTTCGCCCCCGAGCAGCCCGACCTCGACTGGACCAACCACGAGGTGCTCGAGGACTTCGACGAGGTGCTGCGCTTCTGGTTCGACCGTGGGGTCGACGGCCTGCGCATCGACGCGGCGCCCGCGATGTCCAAGAAGGCAGGGCTGCCCGACGCCGACTACGGCGGTGTCCTGCAGTTCCGCACCGTCGACTGGGACGACAACCCGCACTGGGACGTCGAGACCGTGCACGACATCTTCCGGCGCTGGCGGGCGATCGCCGACACCTACGACGGCGACCGGGTCTTCGTCGCCGAGGCCGTCGTGAGCACGGCCGAGCGGCTCAGCAACTACCTGCGCCCGGACGAGATGCACACGGCGTTCAACTTCCCCTACCTCAAGGGCCCGTGGGAGGCCGGGGCGCTGCGCGAGGTCATCGACGCCACCCTCGACTCGTTCACGCCACGCGGGATCCCGTCCACGTGGGTGCTGACCAGCCACGACGAGACCCGCCCCGTGACCCGCTACGGCAGGAAGACCACGAGCTCGTACTTCATCACCGACGGCGAGGGGGAGGTCCCCGACCTGGCCCTCGGCACCCGGCGTGCCCGCGCTGCGGCCATGCTGATGCTCGCGCTCCCCGGTGGCGCCTACATCTACCAGGGCGAGGAGCTCGGCCTGCCCAACGTGGACGACCTGCCCGACGAGGTGCTGCAAGACCCGATGTTCCTGCGCAGCGGCGGGCAGATGCGCGGCCGTGACGGCTGCCGCGTGCCGCTGCCCTGGAGCGGGCAGGAGCCGCCGTTCGGCTTCTCCCCGCAGGGAGTGCGCCCGTGGCTGCCGCAGCCGGCCGGATGGCGCGAGCTCACCGTCGAGGCGGAGTCGGCCGACCCGGCATCCATGCTGCAGCTGCACCGGGCTGCCCTGCGGCTGCGCCGCGAGCTGCCCGGCCTGCACGAGACCGGCCTCACGTGGCGCGACTCGCCCGAGGGGGTGCTCGACCTCGAGCGGGGTACGGCGCTGCGCTGCGTCGTGAACCTGTCGCGGTCACCGTACGCGCTGGGCTCGGAAGCCGTTCTGCTGTCGAGCAGTCCGCTCGAGGACGGGGCGCTGCCCGTCGACGCGGCAGCGTGGCTGCACGTCGGGTGAGGCTCGGCGGGACGGTCGTCCCCGGGCCGGCTGACGACCTTCTGCACCACCTCTGCCGCACCTCTGACGCACCTCTGCAACAGCCTTGCGACACCTCTGCGTCACCCTTGTCACATCTCGTGCCGGGTGTCACAAATCCGCCGCGTCACTAGTTTCCGAGGGGGAGCCGAGCCGGGGTATCTTCGGTCCGTGAACCCACGGAACACCGCCGTTGGTGCAGGTCAGGACCTCATGGCTGCAGTCGCCGACACCCCTGAGTTAACGCCCGCGCTCGACCACACTGCCGGCGCCGCCGAGGTCGTGCGGGAGGTCTTCGACCAGCTGCCAGTGATGGTCGTGGCCTGGGAGGGACCCGACCACGTCGCGGTCGCGGCCAACGAGGCCTACCGCCGTTACGTCGGCCGGCCCGGTTTCATCGGCTCCCCGTGGAGCGAGGTGATGCCGGAGATCCGCGGGCAGCAGTTCTTCGAGATCCTCGACGCCGTCTACACGACGGGCAGGACGCAGGTCGGCTCCGAGTGGCGTTTCCAGATCCGGCGTGACGACACCGACCGACTGCACGAGATCTTCGTCGACTTCACCGTCTCGCCGCGGTTCGGCCCCGACGGCGAGGTCGTGGGCTCCACCTGCTTCGTCACCGACGTGACCGACCGGGTGCACGAGCGCCACGAGGCGGCCCTGCGCACCGCCCACGTGCAGGAGCGCTACGAGGCCGTGCACGACGTCGTCGTCGAGCTGCAGCGCGCATTGCTGTCCATGGCGCTGCCGGTGATGCCGACGGCGCACGTGGCGGCGCGATACCTCGTCGCGGCTGAGGACCAGGCCGCAGGTGGTGACTGGTTCGACGCCCTTGTCCTCGACAACGGGCACCTCGCGCTGGTGGTCGGCGACGTCGTCGGCCACGGCGTCGCCGCGTCGGCCGCCATGGGCCAGCTGCGGGCGGTCCTGGAGGAGCTGCTGCGCACCGAGACCGAGCTGAACACGGTGCTCGAGCGCCTCGACGCCTACGCCTCTCACAGCCCCAGCATGCGTGCCGCGACCGTGGCCGTCCTCGTCCTGGACCCCGAGACCGGTCAGGCGGTCTACGCCCGGTGCGGGCACCCGGCCCCGCTCGTCGTCTCCGAGGACGGGTCTGTCCGCCACCTCGACGCGGCCTCGGGCGGTCCGCTGGGCACCGGTGCGCCGCACCAGCTGGCCCACGCCACCATCGCCCCGGGCGAGCTGGTGCTGATGTACAGCGACGGGCTCGTCGAGAGGGCCGGGCACTCGCTGGACGAGGGTGTGGCCGACCTGGCGAGGGTGGCTGCCGATGCGATGACCAACAGCAGCATGCCGCTCGGGGCGTCAGCCGTGGTGGCAGACCGCGTCGCCGAGATGACCATGGAGCTGATGACGCGCGGCGGCCACGAGGACGACGTCACGGTCCTCGCCGTCCAGCGCCTCGCCGAGCCCGTGCCCGGCCTCGACCTGCGGCTCACGGCCACGCGCGACAGCCTGCACCAGGTCAACGCAGCCTTCGGCACGTGGCTGGCGAGCTTCGGTGCCTCACCGGCCGACCGGTTCGCCCTCGAGCTGTCGGTCACCGAGGCCGTCACCAACGTCATCGAGCACGCCTACCCTGCGGGGCGCCCCGGTCCGCTCACCGTCACCGGTGCCGTGCTGCCCGCTGGCGGCGTCAGCGTACGGGTCGTGGACGAAGGGCGTTGGCGCTCACCGGATCCCGCGTCCACCACCGGTGGTCGCGGACTGCTGCTCATGACCCAGGTCGTCGACGAGGCCGAGGTGATCCACCCGCCGCAGTCGGCCGGGTCGGCCGAGGGCAGCCGTGGCACCACGGTGGTGCTGCGCCACCACGCGCACCGGCAGGCGGTCATGGCCTCCGGTCGCGGGCTGATCGACGACGAGCTGGACGACGACCGCCCCATCGCCGACTTCGACGTCGTCGGGCACGAGGACGACGACGGCCCGGTCGTGAGCTTCCGTGGCACGGTCGACCTCGACACCGCCGAGCGCGCCCGCGCATCCCTGCTCGGCGCGTCGCGTGGGGGAGTGCGTTCGCTGACCGTCGACCTCACCGAGGTCACCCAGCTGGCCAGCGCCGGGGTACGGTCGCTGTTCGAGGTGCGCGAGCAGCTCGCGGCCAACCGCAAGGAGCTCGTCCTCGTCGCCGAGCCGGGCAGTGCAGCTGCCGTGGTGCTCGAGCTCGTCTCGCTGCCCTACCAACACCCGGTCCCCACGCGCCCGACCCCCGCCTGAGCAACGTCGGCTAGAGCCGTTCGCGCACCGGCGGCACGGGGAGGCGGAAGCCCTCACCGTCGCCTGCGTGGTGCGCCGCCGCGTGTGCCGACTCCGGGTCCGGGTGGACGACGGCGACGGGGCAGTGGGCGGCGCGGATGAGGGACTGCGAGACCGAGCCGGCGAGCCAGCCCGACACAGCGCCCCGGCCACGGGTTCCGACCACGAGCAGCGCGGCGTTCTCGCTGAGCCGGGCCAGCTCGTGCACGGGGTGGCCCTGGGTCACCACGCGGCGCACGTCGACCGACGGGTACTGCTCGGCGAACCCCGCCACCGCCTCGGCGACGAGCGAGCGCTCCTCCTCGTTGATCTCGTCCATGTCGACGCTCCACGCCATCGCGGCCGCAGCACCTTCGACGCTGTCGAGCTGCCACGTGTGGGCGACGGTGACGCCGACACCCCGGGAGTCCGCCTGCTCGAACGCGAAGCGGATGGCGGCGGCGGAGACCTCCGAGCCGTCCACGCCCACGACGACGCGGGCGTCGCCCAGGCTGTGGGTGGGTGCCTCGTGGACGACGACGACCGGGCAGTGGGCGTGGGCCGCGACGTGCGTCGACACCGAGCCCAGGACCATGCCCCTGACGGCACCGAGCCCTCGGGCACCCACCACCACGAGCGCAGCCTCCTTCGACGCGTCGACGAGAGCCTCGCCGGGTGAGCCGGTGCTGGTCACGGTGCTGACGGCCAGGCCCGGGTGGCCTGCGCGCACCTTCTCGGCCGCCTCGGAGCAGGCCTCGAGGGCCGTCTCGCGGAACACCCGGTCCAGGTCGGGCGGCAGGGGAGCGCCCGGCACCCCCGCGCGCACCGCGGGGTAGCCCATGGCGGAGTACGTGTGGACGACGACGAGCGGCGTCGCGCGCCGGCTCGCCTCCTCGGCCGCCCAGTCGAGGGCGAGGTCGCTCGTCCCGGACAGGTCGATGCCGACGATGACCGGACGGTGGGTGGTGTCCATGGCGTGCTCCTGGGTCGTGGGTTCCCTGCTGCCTCCACCGTCGGCCACACCCTCGGGACCGGACAGGGCACTAGGTCCCTGTCCGGGGTCACGCAGGGGCGGGAGCCTTGCAGCGCAACGTCCGTCGATCGCGGGGAGTCCGCCATGCTGGTGCGCGAGATCATGACCGTCCCGGCACACAGCCTGCCGCTGGGTGCCTCGATGGAGGTGGCGATCCAGCTCTTGGCGCGCGCGCACGTCTCCGCCCTCCCGGTCGTCGACCCCGACCACCGCGTCGTCGGCATCGTGAGCGAGGCCGACGTCCTGCGCGTCCACCTGGTGCCGGACCCGCGGGCCCACCTGCGGCCCGTCGAGGCGCCGGAGGACCCGTGGCCGACCACGCTGGACGAGGTGATGACGCCCGACCCGGTGACGGTGATGGAGTCCGCGGACGTGGCCGACGTGGGGCAGCTGCTCGCCGACACCGGGTGGAAGAGCGTGCCCGTGACGCACGACGGCCGGCTCGTCGGCATCGTCAGCCGCAGCGACATCCTGCGGGCGCTGACCACCTCCGACAGCTCGATACGCCGGCACCTCACGCGCGAGTTCGCGGAGCTGGGCCGTGCCCGCTGGGTCGTGTCGGTGAACGAGGGCCAGGTGACCGTGTCCGGCACCCGCGGCAAGCGGGAGGCGCGGCTCGCCGAGGTGATGGCCTCCGCGGTCGCCGGTGTACGCCGCGTCGTGGTAACCCCGTCCAACCCGGCGCAGAGCCGGGCGGAGGGCCACCAGCCCGCTCGGTGACACCTGCACACTCAGTGAGCGCAACGTGTCGGAATGCATGTCCCATGACGGCACCTTGCGCTCACTGAAGCGCGCACTGAGCTGAGGTGCGCCGTACGGCGCCCCGCGGGACCGCACGAAAGGGGCCCGTCCCCGCGGGGCGGGAACGGGCCTGTCGGTGCTGGCCGGCGGTAGGACCGCGGAGGGCTACCGGAGCCAGTGGTGGTGGCGGACGATGTCGAGCCGGTTCCACGCGTTGCCGAGCCCGAGGTGGTGACCCGCGCCGGCGAGCAGCAGGACCACGAGGGACAGCGCGTAGACGAGGTGGTCGTCCATGAACGGGTTGTTGTCGGGTGCCAGGTAGGCGCTCCACATCATGACCAGCATGACGACGCCGGACCACACGGCGACCCGCATGCCGATGCCGAGCATGAGGGCGAGCCCGATGCCGAGCAGGCCGATCATGAACGCCCAGTCGGCCCACGCCGCACCGGCGAAGCTGCCGTAGAAGTCCTTGAGCGGACCGGCGGTGCCGAACTTGAGGAAGCCCTCGGTGGGGGATCCTCCATGGATCCAGGCGGCGTCACCGAAGCGGTCGACGACCCCGGTCTTGGCGTCACGGCCGGTGGCGAAGCCGAGGGCGAACGTCTTGTCCAGGAACGCCCACAGGAAGATCCACCCGAGGGAGAGGCGCAGGATCCCCAGCACCGGGCCCAGTGCTGACGAACCGGTCGTCTCGGTCAGGTCATGGTGCGTCGTCGCGGCCGCAGAAGCCGTGCCGCGCGGACGCGAGGTGGTGGTCATGGTCGTCTCCTTCTTCATCGGGTGGTGCAGGGGAGCCGGAGGGGTTGCTCCTCCTCGTCGGCGATGGTGCTGCCTCCGAAGGTCTCCAGCTCGAACGCTAGGGCCGGATGTGCCTGCCACGTATGGGCTTAGGTCCTGCTAACTCGTGAGTCCGGCCGCGGGACGGCGCTCAGCTGGCGTCGCACCGTTGGGCCGGGGGACCACGTGGACCGGGCACCGCGCGTGCGCCAGGCAGTACGCCCCGACCGTGGCACCGTCGCCCGCGCCGGGGGGTGCGTCCGGTCCGAGCCTGTCCTCGCCGATGACCAGGGCGATGGCCCGGGCGCTGCGGTCGACGAGCAGGCGACCCGGGTCGCCGACGGGTGACTCGAACGTGGCGCCGCGGTGCCGGCCGTGGTGCAGGGCGTGGAGCCCGGCCGCGAACGTGGCGGTCTCGGCATCGGCCCGCTCGAACGAGTCGAGGGCGCTCGGCACCACCTGGACGAACCGGATGGGCGCCTCGTGGAGGTTGGCGAGGTGGACGGCCGCGGCGGCGACGGCGGCGGCTGAGCCGTCGTTGACGAGGCCGGCCACGACCTCGGGTCCCGAGGGGTGGGTGTGGGTTGAGCGCGTGGTCATGCGGCGAGTGTGTGCCCATCGCAACGGGACCGGACACGGCCGAAGGTCCCGGACCGGCACCCAACAGGCACGAGTCGGCCTATCCTGCGGCCATGCCCTGGCACACGTCGCCCGACGGACCACCGCGCACTGCCCTGCAGGCGGAGGGTCTTCTCGACGCCGTGCTGGCCGTGAGCACCGGACTCGAGCTGTCCGAGGTGCTGCGCCGTATCGTGCGCTCGGCGTGCCAGCTCGTGGGGGCGCGGTACGGCGCGCTCGGGGTGCTCGCCCCCGACCGCGACCACCTCATGGAGTTCATCACCCACGGCCTCACGGACGAGCAACGTGCGGAGATCGGTGACCTGCCGCGGGGGCACGGCGTCCTCGGGCTGCTCATCCGCGACCCGAGGCCCCGGCGCATCGGCGACATCCGGACCCACCCCGACTCCTACGGCTTCCCGCCGCACCACCCGCCCATGGCCAGCTTCCTCGGGGCCCCGATCCGCGTTCGGGACGAGGTCTTCGGCAACCTCTACCTCGCAGACAAGGAAGGGTCGGCGGCGTTCACCGAGGAGGACGAGAGCCTCGTGGTGGCGCTGGCCGGCGCGGCCGGTGTCGCCATCGAGAACGCACGGCTCTACGAGCGCAGCCGCGCCCAGCGCCGGTGGGCGCAGGCGATCGGTGACGTCAGCCAGGCCCTGCTCGAGAGCGAGACCGAGCTCGACGCCATGGCGGTCACCGCCGAGCAGGTGTGCCGCGTGGCTGGCGCGCGTGGCTGTGCCGTCGCCCGCGACCGCGAGGGCGACGCGCCGGTCGTCGTGGCCGTCCACCGCACCGACGACGAGCCCGCACCGGACCGGTTCATGGCGGGTGACCACGGGACCGGTCTGGGCGTGCTCGACGGTCCTCACTGGGAGGCCGTCCGCGACGTGCGGCACTCGCTGCTGCTCATTCCCGGAGAGGAGCGAGCAGCGGTCGCCGCCATCGTCGACGACGTCCGGGCGATGACGGGGCTGGACAAGCCGGGCCCCACGGCGCTCGTCCCGGTGACCGCCGGCGTCGGCCACGTCGGCCTGCTGCTCGTGACGTGGGACGCGGCCGACGCGGACACCGCGTCCGAGGTGCTCGGCCACCTCGACGATTTCGCCCAGCACGTGGGTCTCGCCCTGGTTGCTGCCAGCGCGCAGCACGACCGGGCCGCCGTCGCGATGTTCGAGGACCGTGAACGAATCGCCCGCGACATGCACGACCACGTCATCCAGCGGCTCTTCGCGACGGGGCTCTCGTTGCAGGCAGGCGAACGGCTGGCACAGCACCCTGTCGTGCGCGGCCGCATCGAGGAGGCGGTGAGCGAGCTCGACCTCGCGATCAAGGACATCCGCCGGGCCATCTACCAGCTCACCCCCGCCCAGCCGGTGGCCGGGCTGCGGGGGCGGCTGGCGGAGCTGGTGGCGGGGTATGCCGACGTTCTCGGCTTCGGGGCACGGTTCAGCCTTTCGGGGGAGGCCACCGGGATCGGCCCCGCGCTGGAGATGGACGTGTCCGCGGTGATCCGCGAGGCCCTCGCCAACGTCGCCCGGCACGCCCACGCCACGGAGGCGTCCGTGCGGGTCTTCATCGGCCCGAGCATCGAGGTCGTCGTCACCGACGACGGGACGGGGCTCGGCAACGGCGACCGGCGCAGCGGCCTGGCCAACCTCGCCGAACGCGCGACCGCCCGGGAGGGACGGTGCGAGGTCGAGGCCGTGCACCCGCACGGCACCAGGCTCACGTGGAGCGTGCCTGCAGGCAGCGCAGCGCGGCACACCGGGTGGACAGGACCATGGTCCCGCGAGGAGCACGGCTGATGCGGCATCGTGGACGGGCAGGGTGCGACCGCCCCTGCGCTGGCAGCGGCGGAAAGGGCGCCCCATGACGACGATCTTCCTTCTCGACGACCACGAGATCGTGCGGCGCGGGCTGCGGGAGCTCCTTGAGGGCACCGAGGGGTTCACCGTCATCGGCGAGTCGGGGTCTGCCCTCGAGGCGGCCCGGCGCATCCCGGCGCTGCGCCCCGACGTCGCGATCTTCGACGCCCGCCTCCCCGACGGGTCGGGGATCGACGCCTGCCGCCAGGTCCGGTCGGTCGACCCCTCGATCGCCGGGCTCATCCTCACCTCGTTCGACGACGACACCGCCCTCGGTGCCGCGATCCTCGCCGGCGCGGCCGGATACCTCCTCAAGGACATCCACGGCAACGGCCTCATCGAGGCCATCAGGCGGGTCGCCCGCGGCGAGAACCTCCTCGACCCCGAGCGCGCGCGCCGGGTCCGCACGGGCTGGCGCGAGGACCGCGACGCCGACCCGCGGCTGCGGTCGCTCAGCCCGCAGGAGCGCCGGATCCTCAACCACATCGCGGCCGGGCTCACCAACCGGCAGATCGGCGAGGAGATGGCCCTCGCGGAGAAGACCGTGAAGAACTACGTCACGTCGGTGCTCGCCAAGATGGGGATGGAGCGCCGCACCCAGGCCGCCGTGTATGCCGCGACCCACGTGCCGTCGGGGCCGAACGGGCGTACCGCGCGACGGTAACGTGCGTACCGCGCGACGGTAACGGGCGTACCGCGCCACGGTAGGGCTCCGCGGACGCCCCGGGTCAGCGGCCGGACGTCTCCCGTCCGGTGACGTCCCTGGTGGAGATCCGGATCCACCGCGTCGAGGACGGGTCCATGGCCACCCACGGGGGGCGGGAGATCGCCACGAGCCGGGCAACCTGCTGCTCGTCGTCGACGACCCCCGCCGTCCCGTGGACCAGGACCGACCAGCCCCAGCGCCGGGACGGGTCGAACCCGTCGACCTCGAAGGACACCCGGTCGCCGTCGATGGCGGCCTGGATCTTGGAGCCGCCCGCGGTGCGGAAGCAGATGTCGAGCCCGTCGAGGGTGTGGTTCACCGGCAGCACGGCGATCTCGCCGTCGAGGGCGAAGGCCACGCGTCCCACCGGCGCCGAGCCGATCCGGGCCAGGCAGTCCTGGAGGGTGAGCACGCGCATACCCGTGTGGTCGGTCGGCTCGGTCACCTCGGTGACCGGACCGGTGACCGGACCGGGGGCGGGGCTGGTGACGGGGCTGGTGACGGGGCCGGTGCTGTCGGTGTCGGTCATGGGACCCTCCGGTGCGCTGGTGGTGGGCGCCGCCGGGTCGGCCGGCGGCGCTGGATCTGTCGGCCGGGGCCTCTCGGCCCCCGGCCGTCGGTCAGGTCGAGCGGGGCGAGGGGACCACGAGGACGGGGCAGCTCGCGTGGGCGATGAGGTGGGCGCTCACCGAACCCAGGAGCAGGCCGGTGAAGCCGCCGCGACCCCGGGTGCCCACGACGAGCAGCTGGGCCCCGAGGGACTCCTCCGCCAGCGCGGCCACGGTCTGGGCCCGGACCAGCGTCGTGGAGACCTCGACGTCCGGGTACTTCTCGTGCCAGCCGGCGAGCATCTCGGCCACCTCGAGGCGCTGGGAGTCCACCACCTCGCGCCAGTGACCTTCCCACTCGTAGCCGGACAGGAACGGGTCGGGCTCCTCCCACCACCACGAGTGCACGGCCACGAGCTTGGTCCCGCGGGCCTGGGCCTCGGCGAAGGCCCACTCGACGGCGGGCGCGGAGTGCCTCGAGGCGTCCACCCCGACCACGACCGGGCCGGTGTGGGTCCACTTGCCGTTGTGTGGCGTCACGAGCACGGGGCAGTGCGAGTGCGCCGCCACCTTGTGGGTCGTCGCGCCGAGCAGGACGCCGGCCGCGTGGCCGAGGCCGCCGGCGTCGAGGACCAGGACGTGGGCGGTCTGGCTGGCCTCGACGAGTGCCGCGGCCGGGTCGGCGACCACGGTGTCCCTCGTCACGCGGAGGTCGGGGGCCAGGGTGTGGGCGCGGTCGCTGAACTCGTCGGTGGTGCGGTCCTGCGCCTCGAGCCGCTCGACGGTCCACGGGACGATGCCGATGCCGGTGGCGTGCAGGATGTGCAGGGGCCGGTGCATGCGCTGGGCCTGGACGACTGCCTCGTCGAGCGCGTGGTGGGCTGCCGCGGAGCGGTCGACACCCACGACAACGGCGTCGCGGGGCTGTGCGTCCAACCTGGTCATGGCCTGTCCTCTCGGTGGTGGTCACCCTCACGGTCGCGCCCCGCAGGGGGTGGTGGGAGGGGCGAAGGTCCTGCCCGCACGCCACTGGCGGAGGGCCGGATTCGGGACCTTGGACCCCACCCCGCGCCGCCCGGCGACGCCACCGTGGACGTATGGCGACGACGACCGACACCCCCATGACCGAGATGCCGATGCACGAGTGCTGGGCCCTGGTGCGCGAGGCGGTGGTCGGACGGCTCGCCACCGTCTTCGACGGCCACCCGGAGATCTTCCCCGTCAACCACGTGGTCGACCACGGCAGCGTGGTCATCCGGACCGCGGCGGGCGCCAAGCTGGAGAGCGCGGTGGGGCGGCTGGTGGCGTTCGAGGTGGACGGCTACGACGTCGAGAACCGCAGCGCGTGGAGCGTGGTGGTCAAGGGCCGGGCCGTCGAGCTGACCAGGCTGCACGACGTCCTCGACGCCATGAGCCTGCCCCTCTTCCCCTGGCACGGCTCCTCCAAGCCGCACTTCCTGCGTATCGAGGCCAGCGAGGTGACAGGTCGGCGCTTCGTGGTCGCCGGCGGGACCGAGCACGCGGGGACCTCGTGACCGCTGGGCCGCAGGACACCGCCACGCGGCGACCGGTCCGGCACCACCGCCTGCTCTCGTGGTCCCTCGCCTCGCCCCTGCACCAGCTCCTCGGGCGGCTCGCGCTGCTGGAGTACACCGCCTCGGACGGGCGCACCGTCCGGCTCCCCGTGCAGTACGCCCGCACGGGGAGCGACCTGGTCGTCGCGGCCGGGGGAGCGTCGCACAAGCGGTGGTGGCGCGCCTTCCGCTCCTCACGCCGGGCCGTCGTGCTCGTGGACGGTCGGCGGTATGCCGTGACCGGCGAGGTGGTGCCCCGCAGCTCCGCCCCGTGGGCGGTGGTGGCCGCGGCCTACCGGTCGGCCTTCCCCCTCGCGCGGCTCGAGGACGCCGAGCTCGTCCTGCTGCACAGGGCCACCGACCTGCGCCCGGTCTGACGCGCGCTGAGGTCAGCGCGCAGCCAGGCCCATCGCCTCGGCCTCGTCCCACAGCTCGTGCCGCACCCGGGGGCGGGCTGCCTGGTCGATCAGCGCCCGGGCCTGCTGCGCCGAGTCGGCACCGAACATCTCCGCCGTGCCCTGCTCGGTGACCACGGCCGTGTGCTGGAACGAGGTGACCGGGCCCTCCAGAAGCGGCACGATGGCGGAGGCGTCGGCCTTGGGGTGCCAGGAACGCAGGGCGATCAACGACTGGCCGCCGCTCGACTGCATCGCACCCGTGACGAAGTCGCACTGGCCGCCGAGCCCGGAGTGCAGCCGCGAGCCGAGGTGGCTGGCGTTCGCCTGGTCGTAGAGGTCGACGGTCAGCGCGCTGTTGATGCTCGTCATGGCCGGGTTGGCTGCGATCCTCGTGGGGTCGTTGACGACCTCGGTGCGCAGCATGCGCACGCCGTGGTTGCGGTCGAGCCAGCCGCGCAGGCGCGCGCCGCCGATGGCGAACGAGGTGACCACCGGCCGGGACGGGTCCAGCGCCCCGGCGTCGGCGAGGTGGAGCACACCGTCGGAGACCATCTCGGTCCAGATGGCCAGGGCCCTGCGCCCGGCGAGCCGCGGTACGACAGCATCGGGGACGGCGCCGATACCCATCTGCAGCGTCGCCCCGGACGGCACGCGGTCGGCGATGCGACGGCCGATGGCCTCGATGGGGTCCCCGGACACGGGGGACCGTTGCGTGCCAGGAGCGTTCGCGGCGCGAGGCAGGTCGTTCGCGACCTCGCCCTCGGCGCAGGGCGGTCGCCAGAGCACGTCGAGCTGGTCGAGCACGAGCTCACCGTCGCCGAACGTGTAGGGCACGTCGTCGTGCTCCTCGGCGAGGACGCTCCCGCCGTGGGCGCGGCAGGACTCGATCGCCGCGGGCAGGATGTTGACCTCCATCCCGAGCGAGGCGCGGCCCTTCCACGGTGCCGAGGTCGTCACGAGCACCAGGTCGGGCACGAAGGTCGTCGAGAGCAGCCTCGGCACGTGGGACAGCCGGGCGGGGAGGTAGCGCGTGGCGGGGTGCCGCCGCATGCCCGGCCCGGCGAACGGGGTGACGGGGACGATGCCGGCGTGGTCGGGGATGCCCAGGGGCGCGTTGAGCATGAACAGCTCGACGTCCTGGCCCCGGGTCGCCGCGTCGAGCTCGCGCAGGAGGGCCCACGGCGCGGCGGCGTTGCCGGACGCGACGACCCGCAGCGGCCGGCCGGGGGTGGCGGCCCGGGCGAGGACCCGGCGGACATCGGCCTGCGACGACGTACTCGGCATCGCGCACCTCCGGATCAGTCGGCCGGCCGACGGGGGTCGCGACGGCGGGGCACCACGGTGGCAGTGCGCCTGGTCGTCCGGTCGGGCCCTTGGTCCCGATCCGCTTCCGAGGCGTCGGCGCATGCTGGGAACACCAGTACCAACCCCCTCGGAGCCCACCATGTCCACCACCGCCACCGTCCTGGTCGTCATCGGCGTCGTCGTGCTCGTCGCCCTCGCCCTGTCCCTGCGCATCGTCAAGCAGTACGAGCTCGGGGTCCTGTTCCGCCTCGGCCGGGTCATCGGCGTCCGCAAGCCCGGGCTGCGGGTGATCATCCCGATCGTCGACGTCCTGCGCCGGGTGTCGCTGCGGATCGTCACCATGCCGATCCAGTCGCAGGGGATCATCACCCGCGACAACGTCAGCGTGGACGTGTCGGCCGTCGCCTACTTCCGCGTCGTCGACGCCGTGAAGTCGGTCGTCGCCATCGAGAACGTGTATGCCGCGATCGACCAGATCGCCCAGACCACCCTGCGCAAGGTCGTCGGCCAGCACTCGCTCGACGAGACGCTGTCGGAGACCGACCGCATCAACGCCGACATCCGCGCGATCCTCGACGTGACCACCGTGGAGTGGGGTGTCGAGGTGACGCTCGTGGAGCTCAAGGACATCCAGCTGCCCGACAGCATGAAGCGGGCCATGGCGCGCCAGGCCGAGGCCGAGCGCGAGAAGAGGGCCAAGATCATCAACGCCGAGGGCGAGTCGCTGGCCGCGTCGGCTCTGGGCGAGGCCTCGGACACGATGATGGCCCACCCGCTGGCGCTGCAGCTGCGCAACCTGCAGAGCCTCGTGGAGATCGGGGTCGACAAGAACACGACCGTCGTCTTCCCCGCGCCGTTGATGAGCACCATCGAGGAGCTCGGCAGCTTCCTCGCCCGCGAGGGTGCGGCGGCCACCCGCCGAGCACCCCAGGTGGCCAACGGCGCCCCTCGCCCCGTCGTGCTGGCGGACATGGCGGACGGGGCCCCCGGTCCGAGCCCGGCCGGGCTCGGCGAGAAGGCGGACGGCGCGCCGGTCGAGGGCGGCGCCCTGGTCTGACCGGGCGCCCTCGGCCGAACGGACCAGGTTCGAGCACCTGACGGCGCCTGCGCGGCGGCGGCCCCTACGATGTGCCGGGCTCGCATCGAAGGGGTGCGTCGGTGCTGGAGCAGGGGTGTGTCGTGCGGGTGACTCGGACGGTCGCGGCAGGGGTCGTCCTGGCGTTGGGGGTGCTGGGCGGGGCCGCGGCCGCCGCACCGGGTGCCAACGCATCAGCAGCTGACGCATCAGGAGCCGGCGACATCGCCCTCATCGGCGACCACGACAACCCGGCCCCGCTGTCCAGCGGCTACAAGTACTTCAGCGCCGGGCCGGTCGCCGGGGCCCCCACCGCTCGGGTGGATGCCGCCGACGCGACGGTGACGGTGTCGGTGACGGACACCTCGCACGGCGGTACGGCCAGCATCACGATGGCGTGGCCCGCGCGACCGGGGACATGGTCGCTGGACTTCACCGGACCCGACCCGGAGCAGACCATGAAGCTCACCCGGGGCTCGGCGGGCTGCACCTTCACCGCAGGCAGCCTGACCATCTACCGTGCCGACGCCACGGCCACCGGCGACGTCGCCGCGCTGTCGGCCGACGTCGACGGTTCCTGCTCCATCTCCGGCGGCGGGACCTACTCGGGTGCGCGGATCCGTATCGCTGACCCTGATCCCACGCGGCTGGTCGCCATCCCTCGCGCCACTCCCGCCAGCATCTCGACCGGCGCGCTGGCGGGCACCCCCGTCGCCCAGGACGTGACGGTGGGCAACACCGGCTCCAAGCCGTGGAAGGTGGGGGCCGTCGCCGTCGCCTCCACGAACTCCTGGAGCCCGCGCTTCAAGGTCGCCGCGGAGGCGAACCACTGCACCGGGGTCACGTTGGCCACGGGCGAGACGTGCACGGTCCAGGTCAGCATGACCGCCCCGGCATACCTGGTCACCGAGAACCTCATGGTGGGAGGCGACGCCGGGGCGACGCTGGTCGTGCCGCTCCGCTTCGAGGGCTACAACCCCGTCGAGCCGCCCTCTTCTCTCACTGCGCAGCAGGGCCGGGCCTCCGCGACCCTCTCGTGGCAGCCGCCCAGCGTCCTTCCGCGTGTCGGGTACCGGGTCTACGACACGACGTCGGGAGCGCGGACCCTCGTGGCGTCGGCAGCGGCGTCGGCCACCTCGGTCAACGTCCCGGGCGCCGGGCCTCGCACACTGGCCCTGGTGGCCGCGAACGGCACGTTCGCCGAGTCCACGGACGTCACGGTGAGCCCTGCGAAGGTCGACAGCGAGGTCGTCGGGAACGACTGGTACGGAGCCTCGCAGAGCGTGGTGACCGACGCGACCACCTCGCAGGCGAGGACCCTGTCGCTGGAGCGCGTCGACCTCGACCCCTCCCGCACGCTGTGGGTGACGCCGGCCTACTCCGACGTGCGCGTCTGTCCCGTGGCGACCGAGGAGTGCACGACCGTGCCCGGCACCACGAGCACCAGTGACGCTGACACGCCGTACGAAGCGATCTGGATGCCGGACGGGACCATCGCGTTCCTGCGCGGTTGGTCCTCCGAGCTGCGCGCGCTGTGGGTGGTCCGCCGTGACGGCTCGGGCCTGCGGAAGGTGGCCAGCGTTCCCGAGCGGTCACAGCTGGCTGCGGTGCCGACCGGTGGTGAGGTCGTGCTGCGCAACTCGCGCGACGACAGGCTCGAGCGCGTGCGCCTGAGCGACGGCCGGACCACGGTCGTCCCTGCCACCAGCTGGGTCGACGACTTCACCGTCTCGACGCAGGGGCTCCTGGTGCTCGAGCGGCGGGCCGACCCCGCCGCCTGGCTCGGTGACCGGGTCACCACGGTGATGCGGTTGGACGGCACGGGCGCCCGTCGTCTCGCACTTCCCGCCGGGGACAACCGGGAAGTGGTGTTCGACCCCACGGGCACCAAGGTGGCCTTCGCCCGCTACACCGACACGTACGAGGCGACCCTCTGGGTCGCAAGGGCCGACGGGTCTGCTGCCCGCGAGCTGTCTCCTGCGTCCACCGGGTGGCGTGACCTGAAGTGGTCGACCGAGGACGTCAGCACCCCTGGCGTCTCGGTCACAGTGCCGGCTTTCACGACGCGCACCGCGACGCTCAGCGTCAGCGCCACCGACGCCGACGACGCATCCGGGTCCCTGCGCAGGCAGTGCCGGCTGGACGCAGCCGCCGCGTGGGCGGACTGTGGGTCCACGGTGACCTACGGCGGGCTCGCGGCGGGGTCGCACCGAGTCACGGCCCGCAGCATCGACCCCGCCGGCCGGGTCTCGACCGAGGCGAACCGCAGCTGGTTGGTCGACGCGAGCGCACCCACCGCGTCCCTGGCAGCGCCCGCTTCCGTGCAGACCACCGTGCCCACGACCTTGAGCTGGACCGCTGCGGACACCGGAGGTTCGGGTCTCGCCACGTACGACGTGCGCGCCCGGGTCGCCACGCGATCGGCCGGCTTCGGCGCCTACCAGTACCCGGCGGCGTGGCAGGGGCTGACCGCACGCACCATGCGCGTGACGCTCACCCGGGGGAGCCAGTACTGCTACTCGGTCAGGTCGCACGACAAGGCCGGCAACGTGGGCGCGTGGAGCGCCGAACGGTGCACGGCCCTCCCACTGGACGACCGCGACCTCGCTGCAGGCCGCGGCTGGACCCTCGGCTCGTCGCCTTCCTACCTGTTCGGCACGTACTCGCGCACCACCACGTTCGGCGCCCAGCTCAGCGTCGGCGGCGTGCGAGGTCGCCGCCTCGTGGTCGTCGCCACCACCTGCTCGACCTGCGGCAGCATCGACGTCTACCACGCAGGCGTGAAGCTGGGTCGGGTGAGCCTCTACTCGGCGACGACCAGGACCCGTCAGGTGCTGTGGCTGCCCCTCGAACCCGTCACCCGGTACGGCACGGTCGTGGTCCGCAGTGCCGGCACGAAGCAGGTCGTCGTCGACGGCGTCGCAGTGGGCCACTGACCGGTCCTGTCCTGGCACCGGCGGCGCCGCGAACGTCATCGTTCCCCGCGACGGTCGGTGAAAAATGGCGGGTGCGACCCTGCCTGGCTCCTCTAGCCTCGGGACGTGGCGCGCGTGGACCCCGATGACGACAGCATCCGTCGCCTGAGCGCCGAGATCGAACGACGGCGCCGCGCAGGCGGCGAGCCCGACCCGGCGGCACCTGACCGACCTGGTCGTCGTGCCCTGGTCCTCGCCGGCGGGGGAGCGGCTGGCAACGCCTGGGAGCTCGGTCTCATCGCCGGGCTCCACGACGCAGGCGTCGACCTGACGGAGGCAGACGTCATCATCGGCACCTCCGCCGGGTCGACGGTTGCCGCGCAGGTCACCAGCGGCACGTCGCCGGCCGACCTGTATGCCCCGATCCTCGCGGAAGTCCCTGCGTCGCCGCCGGCGACCGGCCGAGAAGGGCTGCGGCACAGCGCGTCTCGCGGCGTCTCCGGGCAGAGCTACCTCGAGTGGTCGAACGCCGTCATCGCCTCCGCCGCCGACGCGCCGGACATGCGTCGCAAGATGGGGGCGGCTGCGCTGCAGGCGGATTCGTCGCAGGGATCCGGCGCGGCTCGCTGGCGCGACATCGTCGCAGCCCGGCTCCCCAGCCACCAGTGGCCGGACCAGCATCACCTGGTGGTCGTAGCCGTCGACGCCCGCACGGGTGAGCCGGTCGTGTTCGACCGGCACAGCGGCGTCGACCTGGTGGACGCGGTGGCGGCCAGCACGTCGGCGATGACGCCCTACCGGATCGGTGACGGCCTCTACATCAACGGGGGCTACCGGCGCAGCGAGAACGCCGACCTCGCAACGGGCTACGAGCGCGTGCTCGTGCTGTCACCGTTCAGCGGCCGGTCGCGCATGCCGCTCGAGTGGCGCATGGACCTGGCCGCGCAGGTCGAGGAGCTGCGGGGGAGCGGGAGCCGGGTCGAGACCGTGTTCCCCGGTGCCGGCGCGGGTGAGGTGTTCGACGCGAACGCACTGGACCCCTCGACCCGACGGCAGGCGGCTGTCGGCGGTCACGAGCAGGGTCGAGCCCTCGCGGCGACGCTCGCCGAGTTCTGGGGTCGTCCGGCATGACGCTCAGCGCCAACGTCGCACCGTGCGCGGCCCCCTGCCGTCGCCCGGGCCTTCGCCGACAACGGGTCCGTGAGAGCGTGGGCGGGCACCGACCACGGGTGAGCTGAGGAGGGCCAATGGCAGAGCTCGTTCTCGAGGGTGAGCAGGTCGTCCTCAGGCTGACCATGCGGGAGCGTTTCCTCGCGGCACACCGCGACGTGCGGGTGCCGCTGTCTGCCGTCACCCGCGTCGAGCTCGTCGAGGCACCCATCCAGCGGATCCGAGGGCTGCGACCCCGGTACTTCAAGGTGGTCGGCGGGTACTGGCCGGGCCTGTTCGCCTACGGGTCCTTCTTCGACGGCACTGTGCGCAGGCGGCTCTTCGCCGCGGTCGGTGGCCGCACGCGCAGGGGCGTGGAGGTCGGCCTCGACGGCGCCCGGTACAGCCGGCTCGTGGTGAGCCTCGACCAGCCCGAGGTGACCAAGGCCGCCCTGACCGCCCAGAGGCCGCCGAGGCCCGCCTGACGCTGCGCGAACGCCCTCAGCGGGTGTCCGATCCCCTGGCCCCGCCGTCCGACGTCAGGACGGCATACCGACCGGCCTCGAGCCGAGCCACGGGCACCCGCGGCGGCGAGCAGGAGAGGTAGTCGACGCCGGCCGCCAGCAAGCGGTGGATCGACTCGGGGTCACCGGCGTGCTCGCCGCACACACCGAGCCCCAGCGTCGGCCGGGCGAGTCGGCCCTCCTGCACCGACAGGCGGATGAGTCGGCCGACCCCGACGTCGTCGAGCGTCGAGAACGGGTCGGTCGTCAGCGTCCCGGACTCGCGGTAGGCGGCGAGGAAGCTCGTCTCGGCGTCGTCGCGCGACATGCCCCAGGTGGTCTGCGTCAGGTCGTTGGTGCCGAACGAGAAGAACTCGACCTCCTCCGCGAGCCGCCCGGAGGTGAGGGCTGCCCGCGGGAGCTCGATCATCACGCCGAGCGGGATGCGCAGCTCCACGCCCTCGGTGGTGGCGACGTCGTCCACCTCGGCGCGGATGCGCACGAGTGCGGCGGTGAGCTCGCGGGCGTCGGCCACCAGCGGCACCATCACCTCGGGGCGCGGGTCCCGGCCCCGGTTCCGCAGCGACACCGTGGCCTCGGCCAGCGCGCGCACCTGGGCGGTCACGAGCTCCGGCACGGCGGCGAGCAGGCGCACGCCACGCAGGCCGAGCATCGGATTCTGCTCGTGCCAGCGGCGCACCATGGCGAGACGCCGCTCCGCCTCGGTGTCCGGGGAGCCGACGGCCCTGGCTACCGCCGTGCGCACCTCGAGTTCGACCAGGTCGGGAAGGAACTCGTGCAGTGGCGGGTCGAGCAGCCGGATGACGGTCGGCAGCCCGTCCATCTCCTCGAGCACCTGCTCCAGCTCCAGCCTGGCCAGCTCCTCGATCCGCGCCAGCGCCGCAGCGCGCTCGTGGCCGGTGACGACCTGCTCCACGAGGGTGCGCCGGTCGCCGAGCAGCATGTGCTCGGTCCGGGCGAGCCCGATGCCCTGCGCGCCGTACTCCCTCGCGGCGCGGGCGTCGGTCGGCGTCTCGGCGTTGGCGCGCACCCCGGCGGTGCGGCGCAGGTCGGCGTGGGCGAGCAGCCGGCCGACGGAGCGCACGGTGGCGTCCGGGTGCGAGAGGTACGGCGCGCCGTCCTGGCCGCGGCTGGTGGACCAGCTGCGGATGGCCACGGCACATGCGCTGGGGACGACCTCGCGCGCGCCGAGGAACACCTCACCGGTCGAGCCGTCGACGGACAGCGAGTCTCCCTCGTTGAGGACTCCGCCCCCGGGAAGCGTTGCCCTGCGTGCGGACTCGTCGACCTCGAGGCCCTCGACGCCGGTGACGCAGGTCCGGCCGAGCCCTCGCGCCACGACGGCAGCATGCGACGTCAGCCCACCGCGGGCGGTGACGACGGCTGCCGAGGCCAGGAGGCCGCCGAGGTCGTCCGGGCTCGTCTCGGGGCGCACGAGCACGACGCGTTCACCGCGCCCCGCCCACTCCATCGCAGTAGCGGCGTCGAAGACGGCCCGACCGGTGGCCGCCCCGGGGCTGGCCGCCAGCCCACGCGCGACCGGCTGCTCGCCTTCGCCAGCCGCCGGCCCCTCTCCGGCGCCCGTCACGAACCCCGGGTGCAGCAGCGACGCCAGCTGGTGCCCCTCCACCCGGCACAGCGCCTCGTCGAGGTCGATGACACCCTCGTCCACGAGGTCGCACGCGATGCGGAACGCCGCCGCCGGGCTCCGCTTGCCCACCCGGGTCTGCAGGATCCACAGCCGCCCCTCCTCGACGGTGAACTCCACGTCGCACAGGTCCCGGTAGTGCCCCTCCAGGGTGGCCAGGTGGCCGAGCAGCTCGCGGTGCACCGCGGGTTCGCGGACACCGAGCTCGCCGAGGTCCATCGTCCGGCGGCTGCCGTTGACGACGTCCTCACCCTGCGCGTCGACGAGGTAGTCGCCGTAGGGCTCCGGGTCACCGGTGGCCGGGTTGCGGGTGAAGCAGACGCCGCTCCCGGAGCGCCGGCCGCGGTTGCCGAACACCATCTGCACGATGTTGACGGCGGTGCCCAGGTCCTCGGCGATCCCCTCGTGCGCCCGGTAGCGGCGCGCGCGGTCGCCGGTCCACGACGCGAACACGGCCAGCACCGCACGGTGCAGCTGGTCCCGTGGGTCCTGGGGCAGGTCCTCGCCGGCGTTGTCGCGCAGCAGCCGCCGGAAGTCGCCCGTCACCTCCTCGAGGACGCCCGCCGAGAGCTCCTGGTCGGTCGCCACCCCCGCGTCCGCCCTGGCCCGGGCCAGCCGCTCCTCGAACAGGGCGGCGTCGACCCCCAGCACCGTCCGCCCGTACATCTGCACGAGGCGCCGGTAGGAGTCCCAGGCGAAGCGCGCCCCCTGGCGGGCGGCCACGGTCGCCACGACCTCGTCGGTGAGCCCGACGTCGAGGATCGTCTCCATCATCCCCGGCATGGAGAACCTCGCCCCCGAGCGCACCGACACGAGCAGCGGGTCCACCGGGTCGCCGAGGGCCCGCCCTGCGGTCCGCTCCAGCCGGGCCAGTGCCGCAGCCAGCTCCCCGGCCAGGGCGGCAGGCTCGTGACCCTCGCGCAGGTACTCGCGGCAGGCTGCGGTCGTCACCGTGAACCCGGCAGGCACGGGCAGCCCCAGCCGGGTCATCTGCGCCAGCCCGGCACCCTTGCCCCCGAGGACCTCCGCCATCGTC
The DNA here is from genome assembly GCF_052114585.1 of Pedococcus sp. 2YAF34. NCBI lineage: Bacteria > Bacillati > Actinomycetota > Actinomycetes > Micrococcales > Intrasporangiaceae > Pedococcus > Pedococcus sp. 2YAF34. The sequence goes on along the minus strand of NZ_JBFRFA010000005.1, from coordinate 60,255 downwards.
CCGTCGCCGTCGGCGAAGGAGACGACCAGCGGGGTCGAGGTCGCGGTGGTCAGTGCGGTCATGGCGAGTCTCCCGTCGTCGCATCGCGGCGGCCGCAGGCACGACCGCCACCGGGAGCCGGCGATCCCTCGCGCTCCCTACCGCCGACGATCACGCGCCCCGGCAGGACGGGACAGTGCCGAAGGTCCCCGGCGGCCCCGCGGAGGGTGTGAGCCTCGCAGGGGACCTATGGCCCTGTGGGCTCCCCGGGCCCCACACCACGCTGAGGGTGCGGCATGCACATCCCCCCACCCGCCCCTACGCCCACCCGGAGGCTGCCATGGTCGACAACGAAGCTCCTCGCCGTACCGAGCCGCAGGCCGAAGGGTGTGTCGTCGTGGGTTGCGACGGTTCGTGGGAGTCGCTGGAGGCGGTGGACGTCGCCGCCCGTGAGGCCCGCTGGCGCGGGCAGGAGCTCGTCGTCGTGACGCTGGAGGAGGGTATGGGGCGCGGTGCCCACGGCCCACGCGACTGGGCCGGGTCGGCGCGCGAGGTGGCCGAGGAGGTGCGGTCGGCCGGTGCCCGCGCCCTGGAGCGGCTGCGCACCACGGACGTCCCGGCGCGCACCGTCACCGCCACCACCGCCGCCTCGCCCGCGCTCGAGCCCCTGGCGCAACGGGCGTCGGTGCTCGTGCTGGGGCGCCATGGCGCGCGGGGCGTCGGGATCTTCACGATGGGTTCGCCGAGCGAGGCGCTGGCTCGCAGGCTCGGGTGCCCGGTCATGGTGGCGGGGCCGACCGGTCCGCAGGCGGAGCCGACGGGCTCCGCGGGCGCGGGCGGGCAGCACGTGAAGCCCAACGCCGCGAAGGCTGCTGCCCTGGCGCGTCGCCACCCGGTCGTCGTCGTGGGGGTCGACTCCTCACCCTCGGCGGACGCGGTGCTCGGTGTCGCCGTCGCCCAGGCGCAGACCCGCGGCTGGCCGCTGACCGTCGTGCACTCCGTCGGGCGGGCGGAGGCCGAGCTGCACGTCGAGGCGTCCGTGATCTGGGACCGCCACGCCGACCTGCTGCTGGCGCAGCGGGACCCCGACCACTCGCTCGCACGGGTCGTGGTCGACCTCGACGACCCGGTGCCGGCGCTGCTGTCCCACAGCGGTCCTCGTGACCTGCTCGTCGTGGGCACCCGGGGGGAGGGGCGCCTGGCCGGGCTCATCGCCGGCTCGGTGGCCCGAGGCGTCCTGGACGCCATGCCCTGTGACGTCCTCGTGGTGCCCCGCCACATGACGTCCGCCACGGCCCAGCAGGGCCGGGCCGCGACCGACACCGTGGTCGAGCCCACCACCAGCGGCGCCCGCTAGGGGTCCGCCAGCTAGGGGTCCGCCCGGTAGGGGTCGGCCCGGTAGGGGTCAGAGCAGGACGCGCTCGCCGAGCCGGGGCACCACGACGGTGGCGCCGGTGCGCTCGCGCACCTGGTCGGCCAGGGCGTGGGCGGCCTCCGGTTCGCCGTGGGTGACGAACACGGTCTCGGGCTCCTCCGGCAGCCCGAGCAGCCACTCCAGCAGCTCCTCGGCGTCGGCGTGCACCGAGAACCCCTCGTCCTGCACGATCTCGGCGCGCACCCGGACGTACGACCCTGCGATCTTCACCTCCCGGGCGCCCTCGGCCAGCGCCCGCCCGCGGGTGCCGACCGCCTGGTACCCCGTCAGCACGACCGTGTTGCGCCGGTCGGGCAGCAACGCCCTCAGGTGGTGCACCACGCGCCCGCCGGAGGCCATGCCGGAGGAGGACACGATGATGCTCGGCTCGTGGGGCCGGTTGATGCGCGTCGACTCCTCCGCCGTCGGCAGCGTCCGCAGCCCCGGCAGGCTGACGAGCTCGGTCCCGAGGCCGGGGCGCAGCTCCTCGCGGTGCCGGGAGTCGCGGTACACCTCGAGGACCGCGAGGGCCATCGGGCTGTCGACGTACACGGGCACGTCGGGGATCCGGCGGCTGCGCCAGAGCTCGCTCAGGGCGTGCAGCACGAGCTCGGTGCGGTCGACGGCGAACGCGGGGATGACGACCGAGCCGCCGCGCGCGATGGTGCGCGTGATGGCCTGGGCCAGCTCGTCGTGGCCGGGGTCCGGCGGTGGGTGGCTGCGGTCGCCGTACGTCGACTCCACCACGACCGCCCGCGCCGCCGGCGGTGTCTCCCGGGGCAGCAGGACCGGGTGGGCGGGCCGGCCGAGGTCGCCCGAGAACAGCACCGTGGTGTCCGCCGTCGTGAGGTGGGCGTTGGCCGAGCCGAGGACGTGGCCGGCGCGCACCAGCACGAGGGTGCCCTGGCCGCCCAGGGGGACCGGGGCGGCGTACGCGGTCTCGTGGAAGAGCCGCACGGCCCGCTCCACGTCGCCACCGGTGTAGAGCGGCATCGGTGGGTGGTGCTTGGAGTAGCCGCTCGTGCGCGCGTACGACGCCTCCTCCTCGAGCAGGTGCGCGCTGTCACGCAGGACGATCGGCGCGAGGTCGGCCGTTCCGCTCGTGCACCGGACGGGTCCGTCGAATCCCTGTCGTACCAACGCAGGCAGGTAGCCGCAGTGGTCGAGGTGGGTGTGGGTGAGCACCACCTCGTCGATGGTGTGGGCGCCGACCGGGAAGGGCTCCCAGTTGAGGCGACGCCACTGCCGTTCGCCTTGGTAGAGGCCGCAGTCCACGAGGGTGCGCCGGCCGGAGTGCTCCACCAGGGTCCGGCTCCCGGTGACCGTGCCCGCCGCCCCGAGGAACGTCAGCACGGTGCTCATCGGTGGTTCCCGCCGTCCGCTTCCCCAGCTCCCATGGTGGGCTCCCTTCGCTGGCCCCACGGTCCCGGTCGCGACGTGGACCGGACAGGGGCCTAGGTCCCGCCGGCAGTGCGCGGGCTCAGAGGCTCGAGGGACGCACCAGGCGCGCGGCGACGTATGCGGCCAGCCCGCTGCCCGCTGCCCATGCCCAGGACGAGAGCGGGGGAAGGTGCGCACCGAGGAGCTGGGCGAGGGGTGGCACCGTCACCGCGGCGACGAGGAGCAGGCCGGCTGCTGCGAGGGCGCCCGGGAGGACCAGCCGCTGCCGCCCGAGGTGACGTGCCGTCCGGGACCGCAGGGCCAGGGCGACACAGAGCTGGCCGACACCCAGGGCGAGCAGGGCGGTGGAGGGCCCGAAGTGGTCGCCGGCCACGACGGCCCCGGCGAGCGCCGCGGAGGCCACGACCGCGGCGAGCAGCCCCAGCCGCCACCACAGGCCGTCGAGAGCGTTCTGGCGCGGCGGACGGGGGCCGCGGGTCATGGCGCCGTCCTCCAGCGCCTCGGCGCCGAGTGCGGCTCCGGCGAACGAGTGCGTCACGAGGTTGACCCACAGGATCTGCGCCGGCAGCAGGGGCAGCGGCACCCCCACCAGCGGCCCGGCCAGCATGAGCAGGATCTCCGCCGCGCCGCCGGAGATGCCGTAGAGCAGGAAGCGGCGGATGTTGGCGTAGACGCGACGCCCCTCCTCGACCGCGGCGACGACCGTGCCGAGGTTGTCGTCGGTGAGGATGACGTCGGCCGCCTCTCGCGCCACCTCGGTGCCGCGGCGGCCCATGGCCACGCCGATGTCGGCGCGGTGCAGCGCCGGGGCGTCGTTGACGCCGTCGCCCAGCATCGCCACCACGTGGCCGGCGTGCTGCCACGCGGAGATGAGCTCGAGCTTGTCGGCGGGGGTGGCCCGTGCGATGACGCGGTGGCGGCTGACCTCCGCGACGCCCGGTGCCCCTGCCGGTGTCTGTGGTTCGGGCACCTGGTGCAGCGCAACGGGTCCCGACCCGACGGGGATGTTGACCGCGCGAGCCACGGCCCACGCCGTCGCGGGGTGGTCGCCCGTGACGAGTCCGACCTCGATGCCGGCGCGCTGGCAGGCGGCCACGGCCTCGGCGGCGGCAGCGCGCGGCAGGTCCCGCAGGGCCACCAGGCCGGTCAGGTGCAGCCGGGGCACGTCAGCGGCGAGTGCGGGTAGGGCGCCGACGCGGCCGATGGCGACGGCCAGCACGCGTTCGCCGGCGGCGGCCAGGGTGCTCGCCTGCTCCAGCGCCTCGGCCACCAGCTCGGGCGGGTCGTCGAGCACGTCGGGACGGAGCATGACCTCGGGCGCCCCCTTCGAGACGACCAGCACCCCGCTCCCGGGGCCCTGCACCGAGGTGCCGGTGGCGAGCGGGTCGGTACCGGTGGCTTGCGGGTCCGGTGCGTCCGACGCCCACGGCGACTCCTGCGGTACGGCATGCCAGGTGGTCATCCGCTTCGTGCGGCTGTCGAAGGGGACCTCGGCCAGCCGCCGGTGCGCCGCCCGCAACCCCACGGTGTCGACCCCCGCGGCGCCGGCCGTGTCGAGGAGCGCCGACTCGGTGGGGTCGTGGCGCAGCCCGCCGTCGACCCCGTCACCGACGTCGTTGCACAGCACCACTGCTCGCATGAGGGACTCCGGCGAGGCGCCCTCGGGCTGCCAGGTCGACGAGACCGCCATCAACCCTTCGGTCAGGGTGCCGGTCTTGTCCGTCGCCAGCAGCGTGACCGAGCCCAGCGTCTCGACGGCCGCGAGGTTGCGCACCACCGCGTGTCGCGAGGCCATGCGTCGTGCTGCCAGGGCCATGCTCAGGGTCACCACCAGCGGCAGCGACTCGGGCACGGCCGCGACGATGAGGCTGACCCCGGTGAGGAGCATCCGCTCGACGGGCTCGCCGCGCAACAGCCCGAGTGCGAAGACCAGGGAGCACAGCACGACGGCCGCGACGGCGAGGTGGCCGGAGAGCCGGCTCATCCGCAGCTGCAACGGGGTGCGGCGCTGCTGCGTCCCCACCATCAGGGCCGCGATGCGACCGGTGGCACTGGCGGAACCCGTGGCCGTGACCCGGGCCGTGCCGCGTCCGCGGACCACCGCGGTCCCGGCGTAGAGCGTGGCGGCCTCCAGCGCCGCCGCCTCGACCGAGGGATCGACCGTGGCGTCGAGCTGCGCGTCAGGCGTCGTCCGCGGGCCGGTTGGGGGCGCAGGCGCCTTCCCGACCGGCTCCGACTCACCGGTCAGCATCGACTCGCCGACCGTGACGCCGGTGCCCGCCACGAGCACCGCGTCGGCGGGCACGAGGTCGCCCTGGCGGAGGTGGACGAGGTCGCCCGGCACGAGGTCGCGGACCGACACCGTCTGCTCGCGCCCGTCGCGGGTCACCGTCGCCGACGGCGTCACGAGCGAGGACAAGGCCCGAACCGCCCGGTCGGCGTTGACCTCCTGACGGACCGCGAGCGTGGTGTTGACGACCACCACCAGCGCGATCACGGCTGCGTCGGTGAGGTCAGTCGTGACGAGGGTGAGGACCAGGGCGGCGAGCAGCACGAGCACCAGGGGGTCGCGCAGAGAACGCAGGACCCGCACGCCGACTGACGGCGGCCGGGCTTCGGGGATGGCGTTGGGGCCGTGGACTGCCCGCAGCCGGGCCACCTCGGCGCTGTCGAGCCCGGGCATGCCCGGTGCCGCTGCCGGGTCCGCCGATGCGGCGCGGGTGGGCACGGGTCAGCCCCGCTGCCGCAGGAACCCATGGTGGGCGTCGACGCCCACCACTGCGGGTCCGGTGGAGGTGGGGGGGTGGGCCGTCCGCCCGGCGCCCAGGGCGAGGGCGGCCGGAGTGCTCATGCGCCCGGGGGGCTCGAGGGGTCGATGCCGGTCGGTGACACCAGGACCACCGTGGTGTCGGGGTGGTCGCGGCAGACGCGGGCGACGGCCCGGGCCAGCGTCCGCGCCCGGTCGGCCGACGTCGTGCCCAGGGCGATCACCACGGCGTCACAGCCGGGGTCGTCGGCGAGGGCGTCCACGGCCGCGGCGAGGCTCCGTGCTGAGCAGTGCCTGGTGAGGTCCACGTAGTCCCGGACGCTGGCGGCGGGGGAGGAGCAGTGCCGGATCCGCATCTCCGTCTGCTGGCGCAGGTCGGGTGAGCGCGCCGGCGTGCCGCGCAGCACGCTGACCGCCTCGTCGCCCAGCTGGGCCTCGTCCGTGACGACGGCAACGCGTGGCGGACGGCTCCCCGCCGGCCGTCGCTGCAGGTGGTCGCCGGCCCCGGCGAGGTCGCCGACGGCGACGGGCAGCGCCCCGGGTGCGCGGTGACGGCCCACCACGTCCGTCCGGACCCGCCAGTGGCTCCCGTCAGCGAGCCGGTACGGCACCAGCCGCCGCGTCTGGTCCGACATCACCGAGCTCCTCACGTGACGGGGCGGCCGGGTCGCTCGTCCCGAGTCCACTGTCACCCCGGCGCGGCGCCGAAGGCAGAGACCTAGGTCCCTTGGGAGCACCCCCGCGGTGTGCGAGACCACGGAAGGGCGAGCGGCCGGCTGCGACACGCTGACCCCACATGTGGTGCCGCACCCCGGCCGCGTTCCCGCATATGGTGTGCCTGCTGGTCCGGACCCCGCGCAACGGGGTCCGGGGCAAGAGGGAACCCGGTGCGAGTCCGGGACTGCCCCGCAGCGGTATGCGGAAACGACCGCCGTCACACAGCACTGCGCGCCCCGGCGTGTGGGAAGCGACGGCCAGTAGGTGCCGTGGACGCCTCGAGCGAGAGCCCGGGACGGCCTCGGAGGGTCCGTGAGTCCGAAGACCTGCCAGCGACCGCGCACGCCGTGCGCGGTGAGTCGTGGCCTCGCGGGTGGGTCACACGGCTTGGCGGTCCGACGTCCCTGCGACGTGGTCGCCCCGTCGTCCCCTCCGGCGTCCGCGGCACCGAACCGCTCGCGAGGAGAGAGCAGGATGACCCAGGCGCCCGTGGTCGAGGACTCGACCACAGAACCGACCCCACCCACCGCACGCCGCACGACGATGGCGGTGCGCAAGCGCAACGGCGACAGCGAGCCCGTCGACGTGATGAAGATCGTCCGCGCCGTCGAGCGCTGGTGCGACGACCTCGACGAGGTCGACCCGACGGTGATCGCCACCCGCACCATCAGCGGGCTCTACGACGGCGCCACCACGGCCGAGCTCGACCGGCTCTCGATCCAGACCGCCGCCGAGATGACCGCCACCGAGCCGCAGTACTCCAGGCTGGCCGCCCGGCTGCTGTCCAACTACATCGACAAGGAGGTGCGCGGCCAGCAGATCGCGTCGTTCAGCCAAGCCGTCCGGCTCGGGCACCTCGAAGGCCTCATCGGCGACGACACCGCGGCCTTCGTCGAGGCCAACGCCCGCAAGCTCGACCACGCTGTCGACGTGGCGCACGACCGGCGGTTCGAGTACTTCGGGCTGCGCACCGTCTACGACCGCTATCTGCTGCGGCACCCCGAGACGCGGAGCGTCATCGAGACGCCGCAGTACTTCCTGCTCCGTGTGGCATGCGGCCTGGCCAGCACGCCGCAGGAGGCCATCGCGTTCTACCGCCTCATGGCGTCCTTGGCCTACCTGCCGAGCTCGCCGACCCTGTTCAACTCCGGCACCCGCCACACGCAGATGTCGTCCTGCTACCTCGTGGACTCGCCGCGCGACCAGCTCGAGTCGATCTACGACCGCTACACCCAGGTTGCAAGGCTGTCGAAGTTCGCTGGGGGCATCGGCATCTCGTGGTCGCGGGTGCGCTCGCGCGGTGCCCTGATTCGGGGCACGAACGGCCACTCCAACGGCATCGTCCCGTGGCTGCGCACCCTCGACTCGTCGGTGTCGGCGGTCAACCAGGGCGGACGCCGCAAGGGTGCGGCCTGCGTCTACCTCGAGCCGTGGCACCCCGACATCGAGGAGTTCCTCGAGCTGCGCGACAACACCGGTGAGGACGCCCGGCGGACCCACAACCTCAACATCGCGAACTGGGTCCCCGACGAGTTCATGCGCCGGGTCGAGGCCGACGAGCAGTGGAGCCTCGTGGACCCCGACCAGGTGCCCGAGCTGCCAGACCTGTGGGGGCCGGCCTTCGAGAAGGCGTATGCGGCCGCGGAGCGCGACGGCCGCGTCGTGCGCACCGTCAGCGCCCGCGAGCTCTACGGGAAGATGATGCGCACGCTGGCCCAGACCGGGAACGGCTGGATGACGTTCAAGGACGCCAGCAACCGCACCTGCAACCAGACCAGCGACGAGCAGGGTCCCGGCGCGCCCGTAGTGCACCTGTCCAACCTGTGCACGGAGATCATCGAGGTCTCCTCGGACACCGAGACCGCGGTCTGCAACCTCGGCTCGGTCAACCTGGCGCAGCACCTCACCGCGCCCCGTAACGGCGTGGACTGGGAGCGGCTCCGGGAGACCGTGCGCACCGCGGTGACCTACCTCGACCGCGTCATCGACATCAACTACTACCCGAGCGAGGAGTCCGGGGCCTCCAACCCGCGGTGGCGCCCGGTCGGGCTCGGCGTCATGGGCCTTCAGGACGTCTTCTTCGCCCTGCGCCTGCCGTTTGACTCGGACGAGGCGCGGGAGCTGTCCACCCGGGTCGCCGAGGAGGTCTACCTCTCGGCCCTGGAGCGGTCGGCAGAGCTGGCCTCCGAGCACGGTCCCCACCCGGCGTACGAGCAGACCCGCGCAGCACGCGGCGACCTGCAGCCGGACCTGTGGAGTGTCACCCCGACCCAGGCCGAGCGCTGGGCGGCGCTGCGAGCAGCGGTACAGGACAATGGACTCCGCAACTCGCTGCTCGTCGCCATCGCACCGACGGCGACCATCGCGTCCATCGCCGGTGTCTACGAGTGCATCGAGCCGCAGGTGTCCAACCTGTTCAAGCGCGAGACGCTCTCCGGCGAGTTCCTCCAGGTCAACACGGCCCTCGTGCGAGAGCTCAAGGCCCGGGACCTGTGGACCCCCGAGGTGCGCGAGGCCATCAAGCGCAGCGAGGGGTCGGTGCAGGGCATCTCCGCGATCCCGGCCGACGTGCGGCACCTGTTCCGGACGGCCTGGGAGCTGCCGCAGCGGGCGCTCATCGACCTGGCCGCCGCGAGGCAGCCGTTCATCGACCAGAGCCAGTCGCTCAACCTGTTCCTGGCCGCGCCGACGATCGGCAAGCTCAGCTCGATGTACCTCTACGCGTGGAAGGCCGGCCTCAAGACGACCTACTACCTGCGGTCGCGACCGGCGACCCGCATCCAGCAGGCGACCGTCTCGGTCGCCGTCAAGCCCACCGACCAGGAGGCCGTCGCCTGCTCCCTGGAGAACCCCGAGACCTGCGAGGCCTGCGAATGAGCACCACGACCGACACCACCCACACCACCGCGGACGCGGTCGCCACGGACAGGAGGATGCTGCTCGACCCGGGGATGAACCTCACCCTGCGGCCGATGCGCTACCCGCACTTCTACGAGCGCTACCGCGATGCCATCAAGAACACCTGGACCGTCGAGGAGGTCGACCTGCACAGCGACCTCAAGGACCTGCAGCGGCTGACCGCGGCGGAGCGCCACCTCGTCAGCCGGCTCGTGGCGTTCTTCGCGACTGGTGACACCATCGTCGCCAACAACCTCGTGCTCAACCTCTACCAGCACGTGAACTCGCCCGAGGGACGCCTCTACCTCAGCCGGCAGCTGTTCGAGGAGGCGGTGCACGTGCAGTTCTACCTCACCCTCCTCGACACCTACGTGCCCGACGAGAAGGAGCGGCACGCGGCGTTCGCGGCGGTCGACAACATCCCGTCGATCAAGGCCAAGGCCGACTTCTGCTTCGAGTGGATTGACTCGGTCTTCGAGCTCGACCGGCTCGAGACCCGCGAGCACCGGAGGGCGTTCCTGCTCAACGTCATCTGCTTCGCGGCGTGCATCGAAGGGCTGTTCTTCTACGGCGCCTTCGCCTACGTCTACTTCCTGCGGTCGCGGGGGCTGCTCAACGGCCTGGCCAGCGGGACCAACTGGGTGTTCCGCGACGAGTCGATGCACATGGCGTTCGCGTTCGACGTGGTGCAGACGGTCCGCGAGGAGGAGCCCGACCTGTTCGACGACGACCTCGCCGGTCAGGTGCGGGCGATGGTGCGGGCGGCTGTCGACGCCGAGGCGCAGTTCGCCGAGGACCTGCTGGGCGGGGGAGTGGCGGGGCTCTCGACGGCCGACATGCGCACCTATCTCGAGAGCGTTGCTGACCGCAGGCTCGAGCAGCTGGGCCTCGAGCCCGAGTACGGCGCGACCAACCCGCTGGCGTTCATGGAGCTGCAGGACGTGCAGGAGCTGTCCAACTTCTTCGAGCGCCGGGTCTCCGCCTACCAGGTGGGGGTGAGCGGGGCCGTCGGGTTCGACGAGGACTTCTGACGGGGGAGGGCCGCCGAGACGTCTGCGGGCCGGGGCACCACCGACAGCGGTGGTGCCCCGGCCAGCGGGGTTACGCTCGACCGATGAAGCCGGTGCGCGTTGCCTTCGGGGCCTTCCTCGTCCTCGTCGGGGTCGTCTGGCTCCTGCAGGGCATCGGCGTCCTGGGCGGGAGCGTCATGAGCGGCGTGACCCTGTGGGCGGTCGTCGGACCGGTCGTCGCCGTGGTGGGGCTCTACCTGGCGGTCAGCGGGCTGCGCGGCGGTCGTCACCACCAGCCCTGACGGCGGGCCCACCGCAGCAGCCACAGGCTGATCGAGGTCATCACGGCCAGCACCACGGCGAGCTGGACCCAGTGGGTCTGCGCGTTGACGATGACGTTCATCCCGTAGACCGAGGCGATGGCGGTGACGGGCAGCGTGATGGCCGCGATCACCGCGAGCCGCTCCATCGCCACGGTCATCTTGGTCGTGACCCGGGTCTGGTAGAGCTCGATCACCCCGAACAGGAACCCGCTCTCGTCGTCGGCCATGCTGCGTACGCGGTCGAACTGCTCGCTGAGGTCACGGGCGTGGCGTCGGGACTCCTCGGAGGAGAAGCGCTCCAGGGAGGCGAGCCGGCCGAAGACGTCGTGCGCCTGCCCGGCCTGCGTCCGCGAGATGAGCAGCTCGTGGCGCAGCAGGAACAGCTCCTCGAGCAGCGCCTCCGGCTGGTGGAAGTCCGAACCCATGACACGCATCTCGAGGGCCGGCAGGCGTTGGGCGACCGAGCGGACGACCTCGCTCTGCCGGCGCGCGACCGCCGACCCGATGGCGTAGGACAGCTCGCCGGGGGTAGTGGGGCGCAGCCGACCCGCCAGCAGGCGCTCGCGTACCGCGTCCGTCTGCGCCGTCGCGTCGGCTGCCGACACCGCCGGGTTCCGCGGCCCGTGGACGGTCACGAGGTAGCGCGTGCCGACGAGCTGGTCGAGCTCGAGCATGTGCACGTGACCGCCCTCACCGGGCAGCGGCGTGTGCACGATGACGAACACGTGCTCCTCGTAGGCGTGCACGGTGGGGACGAAGTTGCGCTCCCGGCAGGCCCGGAGCACCAGCGGGTGCGCGTGGAGGTGCTCGGTGAGCACGTGCTCCACCTCGTCGTCGAAGTCGGGTGCATCGACCCACACGAACCCGTCGGTGCGCTCGAGCAGCGCAGGGATGTCCGAGGACGGGTGCTCCTCGAGCGCCCCGGCGGTCACCAGCCAGGCCTGCACCCCGCACCTACCCGGTGAAGCTCGTCTCCAGGGTGATGGGCACCGCCGCGAGGGCCTGGCTCACCGGGCAGCCGGCCTTGGCTGCCTGGGCGGCCTCCTCGAACTGCTCGGCGGTGATGCCGGGCACCGATCCCGTGACGGACAGGGCGATCCCGGTGATGCCGGTGCCCGGCTGGAACGTCACGTTCGCGGTGGTGTCGATGGTGGTGGGCGGCGTGCCGGCCTGCGCGAGCCCGTGGGAGAGGGCCATGGAGAAGCAGGTGGAGTGGGCCGCGGCGATGAGCTCCTCCGGACTGGTCTTGCCGTTCGCCTCCTCGGCGCGCGAGGGCCAGGAGACGGCGTAGGTGCCGATGCCCGAGGACTCGAGGGTCACCTCCCCGGAGCCGTCCATGAGGGAGCCCTCCCAGTGGGCGGAGGCGGTACGCGTCGTGGCCATGTCTTCTCCTGCGGGTCGGTGGTGCCGGGTGATCTCAGAACGCCGTGTAGCCGCCGTCGGCGACGAGCACGGAGCCGGTGACGAACGAGGAGGCGTCGCTGGCGAGGAAGACGACGGCCGGGGCCAGCTCCTCGACCGTGCCGTAGCGCTGCATGGGCGCGTCCTCGATCCAGTGCCGACGGAACGCGGGGTCGTCGACGGGGGACATGTCGGTCTTGATGTAGCCGGGGGCCAGCGCGTTCACGCGCACGCCGTACGGTGTCCACTCCGCCGCGAGGCTCCGGGTCAGGTGGTGGACCGCGGCCTTGGAGGCGTTGTAGGCCGGCTGCCACTGGGGGCGGTTGACGATGATGCCGGACATCGAGCCGATGTTGACGATGGTGCCCGCGCGCTGCTCGACGAAGTGACGTCCGAACGTCTGCGAGCAGGTCCAGACCGCGTCGAGGTTGACGTCCATGACGGCACGCCAGTCCTCGGGGGTGACGTCGAGCGCGGGTGCGTGGACGCAGGCCCCGGCGTTGTTGACCAGGACGTCGACGCGGTCGAAGCGGTCGAGCGTCGTCGCCAGCACGCGCTCCACGTCGGCGCGGGACGTGACGTCGGCTGCGACGAACTCAGCCCGGATGTCGCTGTCCCGCAACGACTTCAGCACGCCATCAGCTGCACCCTCGTCACGTCCGACGAGCATGACCGCTGCACCTGCGTCCCCGAGCGCGGCGGCGAACCCGGCACCCAGGCCGCGCGTCCCGCCGGTGACGACGGCGACCTTGCCGGTCAGGGAGAAGCGCTCCAGTGCACCCATGGAGCCAATGTATGGGGTCCGTGTGCCGGACGGGAGGTGGAGAGGTGCCGCGGTCAGCCTGCGAGCTCGCTGGAGCCGTGCCGCCGCCACTGACGGGCCACGCTCTGGCCCCACGCCCTGGCCCGCTCGAGCTCACCGTCCGACAGCGGGCCCTCACGGCCCTGCACGTGGAACGTCTCCGGTGGGCAGACCTGCCGCACACCCAGCCGGCGCAGCCGCCGGGCGACGGCGTGGGCCGCGGACCCCGGCAGCCTCGGCCGGGCGACCTTGGTGTCGAACGTCGCCAGCGCCACCTGGGTCGTCGGCGCGCTCAAGGCCTCGGTCCACTCCCGGATGCCCCGGCGACCGGAGACCACCGGCCGGGCAGCGCTGCGGGCGGCGTCCTCACGGGTGCTGGCGCGCGACATGCCGAAGGCGTGGGTCGGCCCGCCGACGACGAGCAGCTCGACGTCCGGAAGCGTGTCAGGGGCGACACCCACCTCGCAGACGATCGCGTCGACGTGGTCGCGCAGCCCCTCGGCGATGGCCTGGGCGACACGTCCGGTGTTCCCGTACATGGACTCGTAGACGACCAGTGCTGTGCCCATGCGTCCATGCTGCGCGTGGCCACGCCGGGGGACCCGGGTCGAACGTCCCCCGGCGTGGGCGGTCGCGTCAGCCGGCCAGCAGCTGCTCGAACGGCACCGGGTCGGCGAGCTCGCCGTCGAGGCGAGCCGGGGCCCGGCGGGCGGAGCCTGCCCCGCTGACGAGGTCGGCCAGCTCGCCCGCAGCGACGTCCACCCGGGCAGCGAGACCGTGGTCGAGACCACCCGAACCCCAGTCCTCCGACGCCGCGAACACCGCGGTGGGCACGGTGACGGCCTTGAGGTGGGCGAACAGCGGGCGCATCGCGTGCTCCAGCACCAGGGAGTGCCGGGCGGTGCCGGCCGTCGCCGCGAGCAGCACGGGGGTGCCCCTGAGGGCGTCCGCGTCGAGGATGTCGACGAAGCTCTTGAACAGGCCGCTGTAGGACGCCTGGTAGACCGGGGTGGCCGCGATCAGGGCGTCGGCGCCGCGCACGGCCTCGACCGCCTCGGCCAGGGCGCCGGAGGCGAACCCGGTGAGCATGGCGTTGGCGAGCTCGTGGACGTGCAGGCGCAGGTCGACGTACTCCACCACCGACTCCTCGCCGCGCTCGAGCAGGGCGTCCCCGGTGGCGGTCGCGAGGCGCTCGGCCAGCAGGCGCGTGGAGGACGGCTGCCCGACCCCGGCCTGGACGACCACGAGGCGGCGCGGCGTACGGGTGGTGCTCGTGGACGTGCTCATCGGGCGACCTCCTCGGTCTGCCGGGTGGGGGACGTGGCGGCGGCTGCGGTTGCGCCGGCCCCGACGCCTGCACTGACGCTGCGGGTCGCGGCGAGGCGGCTGGCGTGGGTGGGGGCGTCGGGGACGTGGGCGGGCTTGCGGGCGGCGGCGATCTTCCGCAGCTCGGGCACGACCTCGCCACCGAGGATGTCGAGCTGCTCGAGCACCGTCTTCAGCGGGAGCCCGGCGTGGTCGATGAGGAACAGCTGGCGCTGGTAGTCGCCGACGTGGTCGGCCATCGCGGCATACCGCTCGATGACCTGCTGCGGCGACCCCACGGTGAGCGGCGTCTCCCGGCTGAAGTCCTCCAGCGACGGCCCGTGCCCGTAGACGGGGGCGTTGTCGAAGTAGGGCCGGAACTCGCGGACTGCGTCCTGGCTGTTGGCCCGCATGAACACCTGGCCGCCGAGGCCGACGATGGCCTGGTCGGCGGAGCCGTGGCCGTAGTGCTCGAACCGGCGACGGTACAGCGCCACCATCTGCTTGGTGTGGCTCATCGGCCAGAAGATGTTGTTGTGGAAGAAGCCGTCGCCGTAGTAGGCGGCCTGCTCGGCGATCTCGGGGCTGCGGATCGACCCGTGCCAGACGAAGGGCGCGACACCGTCGAGCGGGCGCGGTGTCGAGGTGAACCCCTGCAGCGGCGTGCGGTGCTTCCCGGACCAGGTGACGTTCTCCTCGGTCCACAGGCGGCGCAGCAGCGCGTAGTTCTCCACGGCCAGCCCGATGCCGTCGCGGATGTCCTTGCCGAACCACGGGTAGACCGGGCCGGTGTTGCCGCGACCCATCATCAGGTCGACGCGGCCGTCGGCGAGGTGCTGGAGGTAGGCGTAGTCCTCCGCGAGGCGCACCGGGTCGTTGGTGGTGATGAGGGTGGTGGACGTCGAGAGGATGATGCGCTCGGTCTGGGCCGCGACCGAGGCCAGCAGCACGGGCGGGTTGGCCGGGGCGGCGAACGGCGGGTTGTGGTGCTCGCCGGTGGCGAAGACGTCGAGCCCGACCTCCTCGGCCTTCTTCGCGATGGCGACCGTGGCCTTGATGCGCTCGTGCTCGGTGGGGGTGGTGCCGGTGGTCGGGTCGGTGGTGACGTCCCCGACGGTGAAGATCCCGAACTGCATCTGTCCTCGCGCTCCTTGATTGGTAGTTGCGAATTCAACTACATCAACCCGGCGGCTGTCACGTTCATTCCACCGCCGGCGAGGCGCTCAGTCAGGCGCTCAGCTGGGTGACGACTCCAGCCCGGTGCAGGCGTTCGCCTGATTCCACAGCCCCATGAGCCGGGCGGTGTCCGCGGTCCCCGGCCGGCGGGGTATGCCGTCAGCGCCGATGAGCATCGGCGTCCAGCCGGCCTTGCGCACCAGGCTGTGCCCGTCGTCCGCGCGGGCCTTGGCGCGCCGTACGTCGAGGGAGAGGGTGAGGACACCCGAGCGGGAGTCGGGCTCGTGGCTGCGCCACCAGACGAAGTTGCCCAGGCCGTACGCGACGTACGAGCGCCCGAGCCACCCGGCACCGTTCACGCGGTGGGAGTGCCCGCCGACGATCACGTCGGCGCCGGCCTCGGCGAGGGCCTGGGCCGTCTCCGCCGAGAGGTTGTCCGGGCACTTCTGGTAGTCCAGGCCCCAGTGGAGGACGACGACGACGACGTCGTACTTGCGGTGGGCGGCGGCGACGGCCTGGCGCAGGCGGGTGACCGGCGCGGCGCTGGCGATGCCGCCCTTGCCCGGCCCGGCGGAGTACCGCGCCAGCGTCATCTCGAACACCTCGGAGGCGCCGAACACCGCCACCTTCAGGCCCTTTGCCGACAGGACGGCCGGCGCATAGGCCTCTGCCTCGTCGGCCCCGATCCCGACGACGGGGATCGGGCTGCTCTTCTTGGCGGCCAGGGTGTCCTGCAGCCCGACCGGGCCGTAGTCGACCCCGTGGTTGTTGGCCATGCTCACGGCGTCGACGCCGGCGTTCTGGACGGTCACCAGGGCCGAGGCGGGTGCGCGGAAGTGGAACTCCTTGCCGATCTTGGTGCCCCGCTCGGTGATCGCGGTCTCGAGGTTGACGACGGACAGGTCGGCAGCGCCCAGCGTGGACCGCAGCTCGGCCAGTCCCTGGGGGTCCCGCGCGAGTGGCGCGAGGTAGTCCTCGAAGTGCACGTCACCGGCGAACGCCATGGTGAGCACGTCGGGGTCGGAGGGCAGGGTCGTCGTGGCGCTCGGGGAGGCCGGAGCGGTGGCGGAGCCGGTGGACGAGCCACCCGCGGTGGTCGCCGAGGAGGAGGGGGACGCGCTCGCCGAGCTGCCGGAGGTCGTCCGCGAGCCGGTCGACGTCGAAGCAGCGGGGGCCGCGGCGCTGCCGGAGCAGGCGGCGGTGAGGGCGACCACGAGGCCGGCCGCGGCGAGGGGGGCGAGAGCGCGCATGAGGGGGGAGTGTAGGTCGCCCTAGGATCGCCGTCGTGGAGGCGGCCGCATCGGGACACGTCCGGTTCGGGTCCCTCGTGGCGACCGAGCCCGTCGAGGTGCGCCACGACCTCGGCGGGGTGACGTCGGGGTTCTGGGCGGTCGTCGCCGAGTTCGAGGGCCACTTCACGGCCGTGCGCCTCGACCACGTGGTCCGCGACGCCCCGCCGCCGCGACCGGTCGCCTGGGCGCCGCTGGAGGGGGAGTGGGCGACGAGCCTGGACCACGCGGCGTACGTCGAGGGCGTGCAGGAGGTGCGCCGCCGCATCGCCGACGGCACCGTCTACCAGGTCAACCTCTGCCGCGTGCTCTCGCACGAGCTGCCCGAGGAGGCCGACCTCGACGGGCTCGCGTCGCTGCTCGCCCGGGGCAACCCGGCCCCGCACGCCGGCCGGGTGCACCTGCCCTCCGCGGGGCTCGACGTCGTGTGCGCCAGCCCGGAGGCGTTCCTGCTGCGCGACGGCGACCGGCTGGAGTCGCGGCCCATCAAGGGCACCGCGACGTCGATGCCGGCCATGCTGCCCAAGGACTACGCCGAGAACGTCATGATCGTCGACCTGGTCCGCAACGACCTCTCCCACGTGTGCCGACCCGGGACGGTGCAGGTCGACCACCTCTGTGCCCCCGAGCAGCACCCCGGGATGGTGCACCTCGTCTCCTCGGTCGCGGGCCGCCTTCGCCCGGAGGCGGGGTGGGACGAGGTGCTGGCGGCGACGTTCCCGCCCGGGTCGGTCTCCGGGGCGCCGAAGCACACGGCCCTGCAGGCCATCGGCGACCTCGAGCCGCTCGCGCGCGGGCCATACTGCGGCGCCGTCGGGTGGGTCGACCTCGACCGCGGCACCGCCGAGCTGGCCGTCGGCATCCGCACGTTCTGGGCCGACCGCGGTGGCGACGGTCGGCGGTGGCTGCGCTTCGGCACGGGCGCCGGCATCACCTGGGGGTCGGACCCCGAGGGTGAGTGGGAGGAGACACGGGTCAAGGCCGCGCGGCTCGTGGGGCTCGCATCTGGGAAGGTTGACCCATGACGGATGTCAGGGTCTGGGTCAACGGCCGGCTGACCGGGGTGGACGAGCCGTCCATCGCGGCGCTCGACCACGGGGTCACCGTCGGTGACGGCGCGTTCGAGACGGCCAAGGTCGACCGGGGGCAGGTCTTCGCGGCCACCCGGCACGCGCGGCGGCTCGACCGCACGCTCGCGGGGCTGGGCCTGCCGCCCGCCGACCACGAATTCATCGCCGAGGGCACCAAGGCGGTGCTCGAGGCCGGTGCGCCGATCGAGTTCGGGCGCCTGCGCTACTCCGTCACCGGCGGGGCCGGCCCGCTCGGATCGGACCGCGACGACAGCCCGCTGACCTACATCGTCACCGCCGGCCCGCAGCCGCGACCACCGGCCAGCGCCAAGGTCGCCGTCACGCCGTGGACGCGCAACGAGCGGTCCGCGGTCGCGGGACTGAAGACCACGTCGTACGCCGAGAACGTCGTCGCGCTCGCGTACGCCAAGGAGCGCGGCGCGATCGAGGCGGTCTTCGCCAACACCCGCGGCGAGCTGTGCGAGTGCACGGGTTCCAACATCTTCGTCGTCGTCGACGGGATCATCCGCACGCCGCCGCTGGGCTCCGGCTGCCTGGCGGGCATCACCCGCGAGGTGACCATCGAGTGGTGCCGTGAGGAGGGGATGGAGGTCCGCGAGGAGGCGCTGCCGCTCGACGTGCTCCAGCACGCCGACGAGGTCTTCATCACCAGCAGCACCAAGGACGTCCTGCCGATCCACGCCGTCGACGACCGCGACCTCGAGGTCGGCCCCGTCACGCGGCGCGCCGCCGAGGTGTTCGCCCGCCTCTGCGCGGAGAGGCTCGACCCGTGACCGACCAGCGCGGCTCGGTCACGACCGACGGTGGGGGCGCCGACGGTGACGACCGCCGGCCGCGCCAGCAGCGGGAGGACAAGGACTGGGAGTGGCGGCGCCGCATCCGCTCCAACCCGCACAGCCACCGCATCTACAAGTGGGTCGTCGGCATCGTGGGCGGCCTCGTCACCATCGCCGGGCTCGTCGCCGTCCCGGCACCGGGGCCGGGGTGGCTCATCGTCTTCCTCGGCATCGGGATCCTGGCGTCGGAGTTCGAGCGCGCCCAGCGGCTGCTCGACTGGGGCCGGGCCAGGCTCGACGACTGGAACGACTGGCTGCGGCCCAAGGCCTTGTGGTTCAAGGGACTGGTCGGCCTGGCCACGGCGGTGCTCGTCGCGCTCGTGTTCTACGGGCTGTTCCTGCTGTCCGGGGTGCCGACGTTCTTCCCGGACGTCGTCGAGGACCGGCTGACGAGGCTGCCCGGGCTCTGACGCGCGGAGGTCGGCACCCGATTTCGCCCCGGGCACCGGGTCCGGCTATTCTTCGGCAGACCCGCAAGGGCACCTGGACGTGTAGCTCAGTTGGTTAGAGCGTTCGCTTCACACGCGAGAGGCCATGGGTTCGAGTCCCTTCACGTCCACAACCACGATATGGCCTCTGACCTGCGGCGACGCAGAGCAGGGGCCGTCGTCATATCTGCTCCGTGCCGCCCACGTGTCGTAAGGCGCTCGGACGAGCCGCCGTGCGAATCCATCGAGAATTTGACCTTGTCGCGTGATGCGCCGAATCGACTGGAGGAGACCTCGTCGGGCCACGGGTCTTCTGCCGAGGCCGGTTCGAGGACATCGGCGAGCGATACGGCCTGGCCGAAGGTCAGCGGCACGGTCCTTCCCACACTCTCGACGACCGGGCCGATACCGCTGCGAACGGCCCTTGACGACGAGGCCTTCGACGCCGGCGAGTCGGTAGTCCATGGACCACCGCTGCGCAGTGGCGACATCGTTGGTTGTCGGGGTGAGCTGCAGTGGCGGCGTCCATCCCTGGGCGAGGCTCTCGAGCAGTTCGCGGGGTTGGGCCAACGTTGGTGAGCGAACGTCTTCGCCGTCGAGGGCGAGCAGGTCGAAGACCATATACGAGGCCGGGTTCTGCGCAGCCAGGGCTCGTGCCTTCTTGCCTGGGTTGACCAACAGTCGTGGAAGTAGGTCGAAGTCGCCTGCTGCCGTTCCATATGACTATCTCGCCATCCAGGACAGTGCTAGGGGAGACCTAAGTACTAGCCGCCGCCACGACGTCAAGGAAGCGGTCTGTCATGTCCTTCTCGTGGCGCGACCACAACCGCGGTCCTTCGTCACGAACGACCATGACGCCCCGGAAGCCGTTCCACTTCGGCTAGTACCAAGAGCCGCCCGGCATCGAATGCACGCCGGGTATGGCTTCTTCCATCCTCGCGAGCGCTAACACCACCGGTCCCCGCAGTTCGACTGGCAGATTGTTCATGCCTTTATCATCACGCGATAGCTGGGGGAGTTGTTGTCTGCCCGAGGTGACGAAGGCGAGTTGTGCCCGCGTTCGCTCATCTTCCGGAACTTGGTGATGTGCTCAAGGTTTCCTCGCTGTCGTTGAGAAGTACGTGGGATACGTCGCAATCCCGAACGGGTATCCAGGCTTGCAAGCCAGTGCACTTCAGGGTCAGAAGGCGTGTCACTGTGCCACTTCTACCGTCCTGGTAGTGCACCGTCCAACGCGTCAGGAACTTATTGGTCTGCATCCCCTGTAATTCCACGCCGTCTACCTTGTGAACAGTTGTCCAGTACGCGTGGAATTTTGAGGGATCGCCTTTCGATGACTCTCTATAAGCCGGGGTTGCGTACTGGTTCAGCGTCTTGTCGGGATCCAGAGGGGCATTCTTGAACCAAACGTTCCTGAGGAACCCGTCGGCACGCTGGTGAGTTACCACTCCTGGTCGAAGGGAACCGCCGAACTGATCTATCACTGGAATAGCATTTGTGACGAAGAATGTCACGGCGCTGGAGAGCGCAGCTACCACTGTCGAGCGAGCCGGCCGCCGCGCTCGTTCTGTCGACTCAGTGTGAAATTCAGGCGGGTTAGGCATCGAGTCGTCCTCCATCCTGCGCCTATTTGACCCCACCAGTGTGTTGCCTCAAGGACGCGGCGGGACACCCGGATTTGGCGTACGCAACTTGGTGGACCGCGTCAGCCGTAACGCAGTTCAGGGACTTCGGGGGTACCGGTTACGGTCGCCGCCCCCCTGACGTTGGGCATCAGCAGGGCGGCGACGTCTATGGTCAGCGTGGGACAGCCCCGGGGCGACGTATGGGACGGCTTACGTCTTCACTTCGTCATGGCTGAGTTCGACAGTGGCGGGTAATCCGAACATGTCCCTCACTGCTGAATTTGCGTCCGAGGAACATCCTGCGAGGTCCGTTGACGTCGAAATGTTCGAACTATTCGTGCACCCGACGCCCGTCTCCAGCGGTTCGTTGGAATCGGGCTTTTTGCCACTCCCCCCAGGAGGTTCGAGGGGGCATCGGTGCTCACGGGATCAGGGGAAGGGGGACGAGCAGCGCGGGCCAGGAGTCACCCTTGGTGAGCTGGGCTTCGACGCTGTAGCGGGTGGGTCGGCCGGATCGCAGGCTGGCGTCGGGGTCCACCGGGGAGGGGCTTTCGTCGTCTTGGTCCCGGGTCGCGAAAATCATCGACCCCCGGTGCCGACGGGAGTAGCGTGGCCGGAAGACGGTGGCACCGTGCGCTGGTCGCTTACCGACCGGCCCTGGCGGAGGGAGCTGTCACGTCGCAGCAGGGCGAGCAGGTCACGAGCCACGCGGGGGCCCACGCGGCTGACCGTCCGCTGCGTCCCGCCAGGCCGAGCCACGACGGCTACCGGCACGAGGCGTTCCTCTGGTCGGGCGACGAGCAGTTCGTCGCCGGCACCGAGTGGTTCGTCCGCGAGGGCCTCGACGCAGGGCAGGCCGTCATGGTGGCGGTGACCCGGCCGCAGACCGAGCTCCTGCGCGAGGCCCTGGGGCCGGACGCCCGGAGCGTCGAGTTCGTCGACATGGAGGAGCTCGGCGCCAATCCCGCACGCATCATCCCGGCCTGGCAGGCGTTCACCGACGAGCACGCCGCGGCGGGCCGTCCGGTCCGGGGGATCGGCGAGCCCATCTGGGCGGGCCGGCGGGCGGTGGAGCTCGCGGAGTGCCAGCTGCACGAGGCCCTGCTCAACATGGCGGTCCACCCCGACACCCCGCTGTGGCTGCTCTGCCCGTACGACGTGGAGAGCCTGCCTGCGTCGGTGGTGGAGGAGGCGCACCGGTCCCACCCCGTGGTCCTGGACGTCGAGGCGCACCACGGCAGCACGGCGTACGGCGGCGCCCACCACGTGGGCACGATGTTCGAGGCGGACCTGCCGTGGGTCGACGTGGTGGTGGCGCACCGGTCCTTCGGTGACGGCGACTACGCCGCGGTCCGTCGTGACGTGGCCGCCCACGCCTCGTCGGCGGGGGTGGGCGCCGACCGCTGCGACGACCTCGTCCTCGCGGTGCACGAGGTGGCGGTCAACAGCGTGAGGTACGGCAGCGGGGTGGGGGAGCTGCGCATCTGGCACCAGGACGAGGCCCTGGTCTGCGAGGTGCGGGGGCGCGGGCAGATCTCCGACCCGATGACCGGCCGCCGCCGCCCCTCCCAGGAGGTGTCGCGGGGGCGGGGGCTCTGGATGGCCAACCAGCTGTGCGACCTCGTGCAGGTCAGGTCGGGCTCGACCGGGACCACCGTGCGGATCCACACGTGGCTGGGCCGGCCGTAGCAGACGGGCCCACCGGCCGACGCGGCGCGGGCCGCCGAACCCGCCGGGAGGCGCAGGCATAGCATCCGAAGGGTGAGTGACTCCCTGCGTGCGACGACGATCCGGCTCACGGGCGACGGTGGTGACGAGGTGGAGGCCTACCTCGCGCGCCCCGACGGTCACGGCCCCCGCGGTGGTGTCGTCGTCATCCACCACATGCCCGGCTACGACCGCGCCACCAAGGAGATCGTGCGCCGCTTCGCCGAGATGGGGTACGACGCGATCTGCCCCAACCTGTACTGGCGGGAGGCGCCCGGTGCGGCACCCGACGACGCGGCAGCCACGGTGCGCGCCGCTGGCGGTGTGCCCGACGCGCGGCTCGTGGGGGACGTCTCAGGCGCGGCCGCGTACCTGCGCTCGCTCCCGAGCAGCAACGGGCGCGTCGGCGTCATCGGCTACTGCTCCGGCGGCCGCCAGAGCGTGCTGGCCGCCTGCCGTACGGACCTCGACGCCGCGGTCGACTGCTACGGCGCGTTCGTGACCGGACAGCCGCCGGAGGGTTTCCCGTTGCGCGTGACCAACCTCGTCGACGAGCTGCCCGACCTGGCGGCGCCGCTGCTCGGGCTCTTCGGGGTGGAGGACAAGACCCCGAGCCCTGAGCACGTGGCCGAGCTGGAGGAGATCCTGACCCGGCTGGGCAAGCCGCACGAGCTGCACTCCTACGACGGCGCAGGCCACGCCTTCTTCGCCACCGACCGCCCGTCCTACCGCGTCGCGGCGGCGAACGACGGCTGGGAGCGCATCGGCGACTTCTTCGCGACCCACCTGTCCGTGCCGTCCCCGGAGGCCTGAGATGTGCACCTACGCCACCGTCACCGAGAGCGTGGACGCGAGCGCCAAGGGCCCGGGGGGCCAGTGGTTCCACGTCACCGACGCCACGGTCTACTACGACCACCCGGTCCACGTCATGGCCGAGCACAGCCTCAACATCGACCTGTCCGACCCCTCGCGCGGACCGGGCGCGCGCCTCGCCGTCGAGCTGACGCGCGAGTCGGCCGAGCGGCTCGTCGCTGCGATCCGCACGGCCCTCGACTCCGCGCCGGCAGGGGTGTGAGCGTGGCCGAGCTGCTGGAGATCCACACCTACCCGGTCAAGGGCGAGCCCGGCCACGACCACGCCGAGTCGCTCGTCGAGTTCGACGGACTCGAGGGCGACCGGCGCAAGAAGGCGCCGGTCCATGTCGTCGCGGCTGGGGAGACCCGTCCCGACACGCGCGCCAACCTCGTCGTGTCGCTGCCCGCGGCCGACCTGGTCGCGGCCATCGGGTCGCGCCTGCACGTGGGGGACGTCGAGCTCGCGGTGACGGGTACGGCGCGCGACTGCCCCGGTGTCTACGCGGACGTCGCGACCGGTGGCCGGGTGCGTGTCGGTGACCCGGTGACCACGAGGCGGGAACCCGCGTGACGACCCCGACGACGGCGGCATAGGGTCCGGTTGTGGCTGACTCCACGGCGGCAGGGACCGCGCGACAGGCGACCCCCCGGGAGGGGCGGCTCGCAGCCCACGAGCAGGCGGTGGCCAGGCTGGCCGCCAGCTACCGCGCCATACCCGCGCACGCCCCGGTGCGGCTGGCGAAGAAGACCTCCAACCTCTTCCGGGCCCGCGCGAAGACCGACGCCCCCGGGCTGGACGTCTCGGGGCTGACCGGCGTCATCGACGTCGACCCCGACGCGCGCACCGCCGACGTCCAGGGCATGTGCACCTACGAGGACCTCGTCGACGCCACACTGCCGCACGGCCTGGCGCCGCTGGTCGTCCCGCAGCTGAAGACGATCACCCTCGGCGGCGCCGTCACCGGGCTCGGCATCGAGTCGACGTCGTTCCGCAACGGCCTTCCCCACGAGTCCGTCCTCGAGATGGACATCCTCACCGGCTCCGGCGAGATCGTCACGGCCCGGCCGGAGGGCGAGCACACCGACCTGTTCCACGGCTTCCCCAACTCCTACGGCACCCTCGGCTACGCCACCCGGCTGCGCATCGCGCTGGAGGAGGTCGATCCCGCAGTCGCGTTGCGGCACCTGCGCTTCCACGACCTCGACGAGCTCGTGGCCACGATGGGCGTTATCGCCGAGACGTCGCAGCACGACGGCACGCCGGTGGACTACCTCGACGGCGTGGTCTTCTCGGCGACCGAGGCCTACCTCACCCTCGGCACCAAGTCGCCGCTGACCGGTCCGACCAGCGACTACACCGGCATGGACGTCTACTACCGGTCACTGCAACACGACGGGCCCTCGCCGCGCACCGACCTCCTCGCCACCCACGACTACCTCTGGCGCTGGGACACCGACTGGTTCTGGTGCAGCCGCGCCTTCGGGGCCCAGAACCCCTGGGTCCGTCGCTTCTGGCCGCGCCGCTACCGGCGAAGTGCCTTCTACTGGAAGCTGATCGCGCTCGACCACCGTTTCGACGTCGCCGACCGGCTCGAGGCCCGCAAGGGGCGACCGCCGCGCGAGCGCGTGGTCCAGGACATCGAGGTGCCGCTCGGGCGCACCGCCGAGTTCCTGCACTGGTTCCTGCGCGAGGTGCCCATCGAGCCGATCTGGCTGTGCCCCGTGCGCAGCCACGACCGGTGGCCCCTCTACCCGCTGCGACCGGGGGAGACCTACGTCAACGTGGGCTTCTGGTCCAGCGTCCCCCGCGACCCGGCCGACCCGGGCGCGACCAACCGGCTCGTCGAGGCAGAGGTCACCCGGCTCGACGGCCACAAGTCCCTCTACTCCGACGCGTACTACAGCGAGGACGAGTTCTGGCGGCTCTACGGCGGCGACACCTGCGCCGACCTCAAGCGCCGCTACGACCCCGGTTCCCGACTGCTCGATCTCTACTCCAAGGCGGTGCGACGCAAATGACGATCCTCAAGAGCAACCATCCCGACGCCGGCACCAGGTTGTCGATGGCCGAGATCCTCGACGCCGTGACCAGGGGCGAGGTGCCCCTGCGCTTCAGCGCGTACGACGGCTCCCGCACAGGTCCCGACGACGCCGAGTTCGGCCTGCACCTGCGCACCCCGCGCGGGGCCAGCTACCTCGCGACCGCTCCCGGCGACCTCGGTATGGCGCGCGCCTACGTCGCGGGCGACCTCGAGCTGGTCGGTGTGCACCCCGGCGACCCGTACCCGCTGCTCGCGGCGCTGGGCGAGGTGCACTTCCAGGTCCCGTCCGCGAAGACCGCTGCCACCATTGCCCGTTCGCTCGGCATCGAGCTGCTCAAGCCGCCGCCGCCCCCGCCGCAGGAGACGCTCCCGCGCTGGCGCCGGGTGGCCGAGGGACTGCGCCACACGCGCACCCGCGACGCCGAGGCCATCCACCACCACTACGACGTCTCCAACGCCTTCTACGAGAAGGTGCTGGGTCCGTCGATGACCTACACGTGTGCGGCCTACCCGACGGAGTCGGCGACGCTGGAGGAGGCGCAGGAGTACAAGTACCGCCTGGTCTTCGACAAGCTGCGGCTCAAGGAGGGCGACCGGCTGCTCGACATCGGCTGCGGCTGGGGTGGCATGGTCCGCTACGCCGCCCGCCGGGGCGTCCACGTCATCGGCGCGACGCTGTCGGCGGAGCAGGCGTCCTGGGCGCGCGACGCCATCGAGCGCGAGGGACTGTCGCACCTCGCGGAGGTCCGGCACTCGGACTACCGCGACATCACCGAGACCGGGTTCGACGCGGTGTCCTCGATCGGGCTCACCGAGCACATCGGCGTCCGCAACTACCCGTCGTACTTCCGGTTCATCGAGTCCAAGTTGCGTGAGGGGGGCCTGCTGCTCAACCACTGCATCACCCGGCCCGACAACAAGCGCACCTCGACCGGCGCCTTCATCGACCGCTACGTCTTCCCCGACGGCGAGCTGACCGGGTCGGGCACGATCATCAGCGCCATCCAGGACATCGGCATGGAGGTGCGCCACGAGGAGAACCTGCGCGAGCACTACGCCCGCACGCTCTCCGGCTGGTGCGACAACCTGCGCGACAACTGGGACGCGTGCGTCGCCGAGGTCGGCGAGGCCACAGCGCGGGTGTGGGGCCTCTACATGGCCGGGTCGCAGCTCGGGTTCGAGCGCAACGTCGTGCAGCTGCACCAGGTGCTGGCCGTCAAGCTCGGCGACAAGGGCGCTGCCGGCCTGCCGCTGCGCCCCTGGTGGCAGGGCTGATGGACCAGCGGCTCTCGCTGGTCACCCTCGGCGTGCGCGACCTCGCGCGCGCCGAGGCGTTCTACTCGGCCCTGGGTTGGCAGCGCGGCAACGAGGACGAGGAGGTCGCGTTCTACCAGTGCGGCGGCCTGGTCGTCGCCCTGTGGGACCGGGCGTCGCTGGCCGAGGACTCGGTGGTCACCGACTCCGGGGGGTGGGGCGGGGTGACGCTCGCCCTCAACGTCGGCGGCCCGGGCGAGGTGGACGCGCTGCTCGAGGAGGCGCGCGCCGCCGGCGCCACCATCGGGCGTGCCGGTGCCGAGACGGCTTGGGGCGGCTACTCGGGCATCTTCGTCGACCCGGACGGCCACCCGTGGGAGGTCGCCCACAACCCGTTCTGGACGGTCACCGACGACGGTCGGACCTTGTTGCGCGGCTGAGGAGCTCGGGGTTTCAGGGCCGCGGTGCTCAGGGTTGCGGTGCGAGGGGACTCAGGCCACGGGCTCGAGTAGCTCGGTGCCCAGCCACTCCTGCGGGATGCCGAACGCATCGACGAGTGTCTGCGCGTGTGGGCGCAGGACGGCGCAGAGGTCGTTGACCGCCGCGGTGACCTGCTTGCTGCGGGCCGGGGTGATCCGGCCGTGCTCGAGGTACCAGCCCTTCTCGGCCTCGATCGTCGACAGCGCGTAGAGGTCGCACACGGTGCCGAGCATCGCCGCGGCCGCCTGGTCGGTGCAGGCGTCGATGGCCGCCACGAACGCCTCGAGGACGGTCCGGTCCACGTGGGCCCGGGCCGCCTCGACGACGTGGTCCTGGGCGTCGTTGAACACGGCGAAGGCGTCGGCGCCCGGCTTGCCGGCTGCCCGCAGCCGACGCGCGAGCGTCTCGAGCAGGTGCCTCTCTCGGTCCTCGAACAGGTCGAGCTGCCACCCGCGGTCGGTCGGTCCCTTCTCGCTGTCGCGCCCCGGTGCCGCCGCGATGAGCCGCTGGACGAGGCCACGTGCCGCGGTCCGCTCGATGACCACGCCGGTCAGCTGTCGCGCCCCGAACCGCACCATGCCGAGCGTGTCGAGGTTGCCGAAGGTGTCGCGGTAGTCGGTCAGCAGCCCCTTGGCGACGAGCTGCAGCAGGACGGTGTTGTCGCCCTCGAACGTCGTGAACACGTCGGTGTCGGCCTTGAGCGACGGGAGCCGGTTGACCGCAAGGTACCCCGCGCCGCCGCAGGCCTCACGGCACATCTGGATCGTCGTGGTGGCGTGAGTCGTGGCGACCGCCTTGATGCCGGCAGCGCGCGCCTCGAGCTCGCGCTGGCGGTGCTCGTCGGCGTCGTCGCCCTGGGTCTGGACGTCGTGCATCAGCGAGACCAGATCGTTCTGGGCCAGCTGCAGTGCGTAGGAGCGCGCGAGCGCCGGCAGCAGCTTGCGCTGGTGGGTGCGGTAGTCCAGCAGCACGACCTCCTCGTCGGTCCCGGGCGGCGCGAACTGGCGCCGGTGCCCGGCATACGTGACGGCCAGGGCCAGCGCGGTACGGGTGGCGGAGCCGGCCGCTCCGGCGACGCTCACCCGCCCGCGGACGAGCGTGCCGAGCATCGTGAAGAACCGACGGGTCGGGTTGTCGATGGGGGAGGTGTAGCGGCCCTGGTCGTCGAGGTCGCCGTAGCGGCCCAGCAGGTTGGTCCGCGGCACCCGGACGTGGTCGAACGACAGCCGCCCGTTGTCGACGCCCGCCAGCCCCGCCTTCGCGCCGCAGTCGCCGATCGTGACGCCCGGCATCGGGGCGCCCTCCTCGTCACGGATGGGTACGAGGACGCAGTGCACGCCATGGCTCTCCCCGCCGGTCACCAGCTGGGCGAACACCGCCGCGAGGCGCCCGTCCCTGGCCGCGCCGCCGATGTAGTCCTTGCGGCTGCGCAGGTCCGGCGTGTGCACGACCAGCTCGTCGGTCTCGGGGTCGTACGTCGCAGTCGTGCCGAGCGACTGGACGTCCGAGCCGTGCCCGGTCTCGGTCATCGCGAAGCAGCCGGGGAGCGTCGCGTCGATGATGCGCGGCAGGTACTGCGCGTGGTGGGCAGCGGTGCCGAGGTTCGCCACCGCGCCCCCGAACAGGCCCCAGTGCACACCCGCCTTGACCATGACGGAGAGGTCGGCGTGGCCGAGCATCTCGAACGCCGTGACCGACCCACCCAGGTCACCGTTCCCGCCCACCTCGGGGGCGAAGCCCCGAGCGGGGTGGCCGGTGGCGGCGATCTTCTGCACCTGCTCCGCGACGCGGGCGCGGTACTCCTCCATCGTGAGCTCCTCGCGAGGAGCGGCGAAGTCAGCGGGGGACAGGTCGGTGCGCGCCTCCTCCCGGATGTGGGCCCAGCGGCCGTCGAGGACGTGGCGCAGCTCGGTGGCGAGGTCGGTCATCGTTGCTCCTGCGGGGTCCAGGCGGACGCGAGTCCGCTCCAGGCGAGGTTGGTGAGGTGGTCGGTCAGCTCTTCCCGGGGCATCGGTCCCGGGCTGGAGAGCCACTGGTCGGCAGCGGCGCGGACCATGCCGACGAGGCCGGCGGCCCACACGGTCGCAGCGCGCGGGTCGCGGCCGGCGGCCAGCAGCGCCTCGTCCAGCACGGTGGCCAACCGTGCTGCGATGTGGCTCGTCACCGGGCCCGCCGGGTCCCCGCTCGACGGCGCGTCCAGCAGGGGAGCGGTGACGACGAAGCGGTAGGCCTCCGGGTCGCGCTCGACCAGCCGAAGGTAGGAGTCGATGGCTGCGGCGATGAGGGCCCGGGGGGAGACGTCGACGTCGGCCAGGTCCGCACCACTCGACACGCCGAGGGCCCGCTGGAGGTCCCGGAGGATGCGGGCGTCCACGCTCTCGGACACCGCGGCGTACAGCCCGGCACGGTCGGTGAAGTGGCGGTAGAAGACCGTCTTCGAGGTGCCGGCCACGGCAGCGATGTCGTCCATGCCCACGCCGGCACCGTGCTGGCGGATGGCGCGCAGCGTGGCCTCGACGAGCTCTCGTCGCCTGGTGGCCCGGTGCTCGTCCCAGCGGGTGCTGCGGCCGTCGGTGATGGTGCCCACGTCCGGGACCGTAGCAGGTACGAGGGGTACCTGCTACCGTCCGTAGCCAGTAATCGAGTCGACCCCAGGAGCATCCGTGGCCACCACCGCGCCCCGCCGCGCCGCCGTCATCGGCGGCAACCGCATCCCCTTCGCCCGCGCCAACGGCGCGTACGCGAAGGCCTCCAACCAGGACATGCTCACCGCGGCACTCGAGGGGCTCGTCGCCCGCCACGGCCTCGCCGGGGAGCACGTGGGGGAGGTGGCTGCCGGCGCGGTCCTCAAGCACAGCCGCGACTTCAACCTGACTCGCGAGTCGGTCCTGGGCTCCAGCCTCGCCGCCACCACCCCGGCGTACGACGTGCAGCAGGCGTGCGGCACCGGGCTGGAGGCGGCAGTCCTCGTCGCCAACAAGATCGCCCTCGGCCAGGTCGAGTCCGGCATCGCGGGGGGCACCGACACCGCGTCCGACGCCCCGATCGCCGTCCACGAGGGCCTGCGCCAGGCGCTGCTGTCGCTCAACCGGGCCAAGACCCCGGCGCAACGGCTCAAGGCGGTCTCGAGGCTGCGTCCCGGCCAGCTCGTCCCGGAGGTGCCGCGCAACGTCGAGCCGCGGACGGGCCTGTCGATGGGCGAGCACATGGCCCAGACGGCGGCGCAGTGGGGCGTCACCCGCGAGGCGCAGGACGAGCTCGCGGTCGAGAGCCACCGCAACCTCGCCGCCGCCTACGACCGCGGCTTCTTCGACGACCTGGTCACGCCCTACCTCGGACTCACCCGTGACCAGAACCTGCGCCCCGACTCCTCGGTCGACAAGCTCTCCAAGCTCAAGCCGGTCTTCGGCCGTGGGGACGACGCCACGATGACGGCTGCCAACTCCACCCCGCTCACCGACGGCGCCTCCGTGGTGCTGCTCGGCAGCGACGAGTGGGCCGCCGAGCGCGGCCTGCCGGTGCTGGCCCACGTCGTCGACGCGCAGACCGCGGCCGTCGACTACGTCACGGGTCACGAGGGCCTGCTGATGGCCCCCGCATACGCCCTGCCCCACCTGCTCGAGCGCCAGGGGATGAAGCTGCAGGACTTCGACCTGGTGGAGATCCACGAGGCGTTCGCGGCCACAGTCCTGTGCACCCTGGCCGCCTGGGAGAGCGAGTCGTTCTGCCGCGACCGCCTCGGCCTCGACGCCCCCGTGGGGGCGCTCGACCGGAGTCGCCTCAACGTCAACGGGTCCTCCCTCGCGGCTGGGCACCCCTTCGCCGCCACCGGGGGACGGATCGTTGCTTCGTTGGCAAAGGCGTTGCACGAGAAGGGATCCGGCGCGCGTGGCCTGATCTCGATCTGCGCTGCCGGTGGCCAGGGCGTCATGGCGATCCTCGAGGCCGCGTGATGGCCGGCGCCTACGCTGGTTTCGTCAACAGCGCCGTCGGCGCACGGCTCGCAGCGCAGCTCGGGCTGCCTCGCCCCGTGCGGCTGCGCCGGTACTCCGCGGACGCACCGCTCGTCGACAGCCCCGTCGTCGTGGCCGGGCTCTCGGAGGCGCCGGTGGCGGCTCGCGCGCGTGTGCTGCTCACCGGGGAGGGTGTCGAGGTCGTCGCCTCGGTGCCGGAGGGTGCCAAGGTCGGAGCCGTCGTGCTCGACCTCACGGCCGTCCGTGAGCCGGCCGACCTGTCCCTGGTGCGCGATGTCCTCGGCCCGGCGGTCAAGGCCCTCCGGCCCTCGGGTCGCGTGGTGCTCGTCGGTGCCGCCCCCGCCGAGGCGTCGACGGTTGCCCAGGCTGCGGCACGGCGGGCGCTCGAGGGCATCAGCCGGTCGGTGGGCAAGGAGCTGCGTGCCGGGGCGACGGCCAACCTCGTCCTCGTGGCCCGGGGCGCGGAGGACCATGCCGACGCCACCCTGCGGTTCCTCCTCTCTGGCCGGGCTGCCTACGTCGACGGGCAGGTGGTGCGGGTCGGGGCAGGCGCGCCCACGGAGCCCGCCGACTGGAGCCTCCCGCTGGCGGGGAAGGTCGCCGTGGTGACCGGGGCGGCGCGCGGTATCGGTGCCTCGATCGCCCAGGTGCTCGCCCGTGACGGTGCCCGCGTGGTCTGCGTGGACATCCCGGCAGCCGGTGAGGCGTTGGCGCGCACGGCCAACCGCGTCGGTGGCACCGCGCTGCAGGTCGACGTCACGGCGCCGGACGCCGGGCAGCGGATCCTCGACCACGCCACCACCCGCCACGGCGGGCTCGACATCGTCGTCCACAACGCCGGCATCACTCGCGACAAGCTCCTCGCCAACATGGACGAGTCGCGCTGGGCCTCGGTGCTCGACGTCAACCTCGGGTCGATCCTGCGCATGAACGAGGTGCTCCTGGCCGACGGTGGGCTCCGCGACGGCGGCCACGTCGTCCTCGTCTCCTCGATCGCGGGCATCGCCGGCAACCGGGGCCAGACCAACTACGCAGCGTCCAAGGCGGGCGTCATCGGGCTCGTCGACGCCCTGTCGACCGATGAAGACCTGCGCCGACGCCGCATCACGGTCAACGCGGTGGCACCGGGGTTCATCGAGACGGAGATGACGGCCAAGGTGCCGTTCGCGACCCGGGAGGTGGGTCGCCTGCTCAACTCGCTGAGCCAGGGTGGGCTGCCCGTGGACGTCGCGGAGACCATCGCGTGGTTCAGCCAGGACGCCAACGCCGGAGTGACCGGCAACGTCGTCCGGGTCTGCGGCCAGAGCCTGCTGGGGGCCTGAGGTGGAGCTGCGCGAGGTCGCGTCCGCGCCCTCCCTCGGACCGCTGTTCGCCCGAGCCGCGTTGTCGCAGAAGGGTCGTGGTGGCCAGCTACCCTCCCACGGCCTGCGGCTGGCCGGTCTCGAGGTCGACCGTGGGCGGCTGCTGGACTACCAGCACCTGTGCCGGTTCACCGGGGGAGACGTCCTGCCGCACACCTACCCGCACGTCCTCGGGTTCCCGCTGCAGGTCGCGCTCATGGCCGACCGCGGCTTCCCCCTGGCGCTGCCGGGGCTCGTGCACCTCGAGAACCACATCACCGTCCACCGACGGCTGACCACTGCCGACCGGCTCGACATCGTCGTGCACGCCGCCGACCTCCGCCCGCACCCCAAGGGCACGCTCGTCGACCTGCTGACGGAGGTCGAGGTGGCTGGCGAGCGGGTGTGGGAGGGCCGCAGCACCTACCTGCGCCGCGGCCGCAGTGCGGCGGACGAGCAGGGTGCGGCTCCAGCCGGGGGCGCCGGCGCTCCGGACATGCCCGGGGGGCCGCCAGCAGGCCTCCTGCGGGTGCCGGAGGACCTGGGGCGCCGGTATGCAGCCGTGTCCGGGGACGTCAACCCGATCCACCTGCACGCCCTGACCGCCAGGACGATGGGCTTCCCCCGCGCCATCGCCCACGGCATGTGGACCGCATCGCGGACCCTGGCGGCGCTCGGTCCGCGCGCCGACGGGCCGTCCTCGTCGTCGGTGTGGTTCCGCAAACCCGTGCTGCTGCCCTCGACGGTCGAGCTCCTGGTCGACGACTCGCCCCACCGGGTGGTCGCGGGCCTGGTGTCCGGGCGGGACGAGCGGCGCGAGCACCTCGTCCTCGAGCTACATACCTAAGTCGCTCGTGAGCGCCTCCGCAGCGGCTTTTTGCCGCCGCGGAGGCGCTCACCTATCGTCGGCGGGATGCAGTCCTCCGCCGAACACCCGCCGCAGTCCTGGCCGGCACGGGTCCTGGACGAGGTGAGCGGGTGGGTCCGCACGGCGGGTCATGCGTTCCGCCACGCGGGTCCCCAGCGCGACGCAGCCCTGCTCATGGGCAAGGCCGCGCTGGCAACGGTGCTCGCCTGGCAGTTCGCCGTCCGCGTCCTCGACAGCCCCAACCCCTTCTACGCCCCGATGGCCGCCCTCCTCGTCGTCGACCGCACGATGGTCCGCTCGATCGGCGCCAGCGCCCAGCGCGTCGTGGCCGTCATCGTGGGGATGAGTGCCGCGTGGCTGGTCGGGTCGGTGGTCGGCGTGCACTGGTGGTCGATGCTGCCGGTGCTCTACCTCGCCCTGCTCATCGCACGCTGGCGCCGACTCGGTGACCACGGCATCCAGGTGCCGACCATGGTGCTGCTGTCGCTGCTCACGGTCGGCGGCACCGACATGGAGTTCACCTACCTCACCATCGTCGAGACCCTCGCCGGCGGCGTCATCGGGGTGCTGACCAACGCGGTCGTCCTCGCGCCCCTGCACGTGCAGCAGCCCCGCGAGCAGATCAAGACCCTGACGGCGCGGGTGTGCAAGCTGCTCAACGACATCGCGGCCGGGCTGCGCGAGGGCTGGGACGGTGACGACGCGCGGGAGTGGTATGACACGAGCACCGAGCTGATCCACCTCGCACCCGACATCCAGGCCGAGATCGAGACCGGCCGGGAGAGCCTGCGGTTCAACCCCAGGGACAACCTCCGCGGGCTCCAGATCGACTGGACGGGATACGCCCAGGCCGTCGAGGCCGTCCGCCGCACCCAGTGGCAGGTCTCGGGCATCGCCCGCACCCTGGTCGACGCCGCCGACGAGGACGAGAGCCAGCCCTCGCCGACGCAGCAGTTCCTCGAGCGCTACGCCGAGGTCCTCGACAAGGTCGCCGGGGCCATCTCGCACTTCGGCCGCTCCGAGGACGTCGAACGCGAGGCCGTGTCCGACTACCTCGGCTCGGCCAGCGAGATCATCGATGACCTGGGTGCCCAGGTGCGTGAGGCCGAGCTCGAGGACCCCCGCGCGTGGCCGGCCTACGGCTCGCTGCTGCTCGACGCCCAGCGCCTCGTCCGCGAGCTCCAGGTGCACGGCCAGCGGGCCGTCGTGCCCACCGACAGCGGACCGATCCGCAAGCCCGGGCGCAGGATCGTCGGCATACGCTGATCCGCACTGCCGCCCGTGGTGACGGGCGATGAGTTCTGCTCCCGGTCCGGGTCAGAGCCTTCACACACACCCACACCTGCCGGAGGCCGCCGTGCGCAAGATCGTGCTCTACACCCTGATGTCCCTCGACGGGGCGGTGGACGACCCTGACCGGTTCTTCATCCAGCCCGGGGAGCGCACAGCGGTGCCCGAGTTCGACGACGCCATGGTGGAGAACGAGGAACGGGTCATCGCGGCGCAGGACACGGTGCTGCTCGGTCGGGGCATGTACGACCAGTGGGCGCGGTTCTGGCCGACCGCCGACGACCAGCCCTTTACCCGCTTCATCAACAGTGTCCAGAAGTACGTCATCACCTCCTCGCCCCTGTCGACCGCGTGGCACAACGCGGAGGCGGTCCACGAGCCCGTGGTGCAGTTCGTCCAGGGACTCAAGGCCCGACCCGGCGGCGACATCGGCATCCATGGGAGCATCGAGCTGGCCCAGTCGCTCCTGGCGGCCGGGCTCATCGACGAGCTGCAGCTGGTGGTGGGGCCGACCGTCGGGTTCTCTGGGCGCCGGCTGTTCCCCGGTGACGACCAGGTCCGCCGCCTCGACCTCGTCCGAGCGCGACCGACCCCCAGCGGATCCGTCCTGCTGACCTACTCCGTCGGTCGGGAAGGCGCCTGAGCTCCTGAGCGGGCGATGGGTCACGCGCCGTTCCTCGTCAACGGCTGTCAGGGCGATGAGTTCTGCCAGGTGGCAGGGTCTACACAACGTACGCATTCCGCACTGACCTCGGAGGCATCGGTGAAGCTCCTTCTCACCTCTGGCGGCATCACGAACCAGAGCATCCGCGACGCCCTCGTGGACCTGTTGGGCAAGGAGATCGCCGACTCGACAGCACTCTGCATCCCCACGGCGCAGTGGGGACACCCGATGTGCGGCCCGACCTCGGTGCGCGGCTTCGTCAGCGGCCTGCCGCCGTGGGGTGGGATGAGCAGCCTCGGCTGGGCCTCACTGGGCGTCCTCGAGCTCACCGCGCTGCCCAGCATCGGGGAGGAACGCTGGGTCCCGTGGGTGGTGGACGCCGACGTGCTGCTGGTGGACGGCGGTGACGCGACCTACCTGTACCACTGGATTCGGCAGTCGGGGCTGGAGGCCTTGCTGCCGTCCCTCACCGACACCGTCTGGGTGGGGGTGAGCGCGGGCAGCATGGTCACGACGCCGCGGATCGGTGACTACTTCGTGGAGTGGCCCTCCGCGCCTGACGACCGCACGCTGGGGCTCGTCGACTTCTCGATCTTCCCCCACCTCGACCTCTTCCCGGGCAACTCCATGGAGCATGCGGAGAAGTGGGCCGCTGACATCGCTGGCCCGGCCTACGTCCTGGACGAGGAGTCGGCCGTCATGGTGGTCGACGGCGCCGTGGAGGTGGTGTCGGAGGGCCGGTGGCGGCGCTTCCCCTCCTGAGGTGCGCCGGAGCGTGCGTCGGGGCCGTTCAATCGGTGCGAGTGCCAGTGGCCGGGAGGCGCTTGCCGTAGCAGCGTGAGAGGTCGGAGTCGGCGTAGTGGCCGAAGTCGATCGTCCGGGCGTAGCCGCTGGAGGTGTAGAGCGCGATGGCGTCCTGCTGCACGACACCGGTCTCCAGGACGATCATCGTGACGCCGGCGGCCGCCGCGGTCGCCTCGAGCTCGGCGAGCACCAGCCGTGAGATGCCCAGGCGGCGGGCCCGCGGGGTGACATACATGCGCTTGACCTCGGCGGTTGTCGCGTCGAACCGCGCGTCGAGGTCGGGGCGCAGCCGCCACCCGCCGGTGGCCACCGGGCCGTCGTCGTCGCGCGCCAGCACGAAGTGACCGGCCGGCGGGGTGAACTCGTCGTGGTCGATGGGGGAGTCGTCCGGTCCGCCGTAGATCGTGACGTAGTAGGCCTGCACCTCCGCGACCAGCTGCTGCACGTCGGGGTCGTCGAAGCGGCTGGCCATGAGCCGCACCGGACGGTTCGTCACTGCGCGGTGCGCCGCCGCGGCGCTGTCGTGGTCGGTCACGTCCGGTCTCAGTCGTGCAGGGCAGCCGCAGCTTCGGCCACGGGCACCGACCCGCTCACGACCTCGAGCTGGGCAAGGAGGCCGGCGCCGGAGCTCAGCAGCTCTGCGAGCAGCGCTGCGACGTCGGCCCGGGGCACCTCGCCGCGCCCGACGGACTTGCCCACCTGCACGCGTCCGGTGCCGGGGTCGTCGGTGAGCCGACCCGGACGCACGATGGTCCAGGCGAGGTCGGTGCGGGCCCGCAGGTCGGCGTCCGCGGCACCCTTGGCCCGCAGGTAGACCTGGAACACGTCGTCGGAGTCGGGGTCTGCGGAGTCGGCGCCCATCGACGAGACCATGACGTAGCGCTCGACCCCTGCTGCGACGGCCGCGTCGGCAAGCAGTACGGCCGCACCACGGTCAACGGTCTCCTTGCGCGCCGCGCCGCTGTCCGGACCTGCCCCTGCGGCGAACACGACGGCATCCGCGCCTGCGATCGCGGCCGAGAGCGCCCCGACGGTGGTGTGCTCGAGGTCCACGACCGCGGCACGCGCACCCTGCTTCTCCACATCCGGGACGTGGTCGGGGTTGCGCACCAGCGCGACGGCCTCGTGGCCGCGCCCGGTGAGCTCCTTCTCGAGCAGCAGGGCGATCTGTCCGTGTCCTCCGGCGATGGCGACGATCATGGTCCCTGTCTACAACCTCGCCGCCGGGACCGCGCGGCCGGGCGCCGCCGGACGTGCCGAGGGGGCTGCGTATCTCGCGCGCGGGCGCCGAGCGGCGGCCGATAGCATCGGAGGGCTGCGTACGGGTCCCGTGTGCGGCACCCCGACGGGGCCGGTCACCGGTCCCACCCCCTGAACCGAGGAGAGCGCACCGTGTCTGCCCAGATCACCGTCACCATCGCCGGGAGCGAGCGACAGGTGCCGGAGCAGACGACTGCCGCCGACCTGTTCGAGGGTGACCGCGCGGTCCTGGTCGCCCGAGTCAACGGCGAGCTGCGCGACCTCGCCCACGTCGTGGCCGACGGCGACGTCGTCGAGCCGGTGACCGCCCAGGAGCAGGACGGCCTCGACGTGCTGCGGCACAGCGCCGCCCACGTCCTCGCGCAGGCGGTCCAGGAGCTCAACCCCAAGGCGCGCCTCGGGATCGGCCCGCCCATCCGTGACGGCTTCTACTACGACTTCGACACCGAAGAGCCGTTCCAGCCCGAGGACCTCAAGGCCCTCGAGAAGACCATGCAGCGCATCGTCAACGAGGGCCAGACCTTCGTGCGCCGCGAGATCAGCGACGCCGACGCCCTCGCCGAGCTCGCCGACGAGCCCTACAAGTGCGAGCTGATCGGGCTCAAGGGCGGCTCCGCGGGCGACGCGGCCGAGGGCGCCGACGTCGAGGTGGGTGGCGCGCAGCTGACCATCTACGACAACGTCAAGCGCGACGGCAGCCGGGCCTGGGGTGACCTGTGCCGCGGACCGCACGTGCCCACCACCAAGGTGCTCGGCAACGCCTTCAAGCTCATGCGCAGCGCCGCCGCCTACTGGCGCGGGTCGGAGAAGAACCCCCAGCTGCAGCGCGTCTACGGCACCGCCTGGGCGACCAAGGACGACCTCAAGGCCTACCTCGACCGCCTGGCCGAGGCCGAGAAGCGCGACCACCGCAAGATCGGCGCCGAGCAGGACCTCTTCAGCTTCCCCGACGAGCTCGGCTCCGGCCTGCCCGTGTTCCACCCCAAGGGCGGCGTCATCAAGCGTGAGATGGAGGACTACGTCCGCCGTCGGCACATCGAGGAGGGCTTCCAGTACGTCGGGACCCCCCACATCAGCAAGGACGGGCTGTTCCACACCTCGGGGCACCTGCCTTACTACGCGGACACCATGTTCCCGGCCATGGAGTTCGAGGGCACCGAGTACCGCCTCAAGGCGATGAACTGCCCCATGCACAACCTCATCTTCCGCTCCCGCGGCCGCTCCTACCGCGAGCTGCCGTTGCGGCTGTTCGAGTTCGGCTCGGTCTACCGGTTCGAGAAGTCGGGTGTGGTGCACGGCCTGACCCGCGTGCGGGGCATGACGCAGGACGACTCGCACTCCTACGTCACCGCCGAGCAGGCGCCGGGCGAGATCAAGCACCTGCTGGACTTCGTGCTGTCGCTGCTGCGCGACTTCGGGATGGACGACTACTACCTCGAGCTGTCGACCCGCGAGACCGAGGGCGACAAGAAGGACAAGTTCATCGGCTCCGACGAGCAGTGGGAGCACGCCACCGAGGTGCTGCGCGACGTCGCGACCGGGTCGGGCCTCGAGCTGGTCATGGACCCGGGCGGCGCGGCCTACTACGGCCCGAAGATCTCCGTCCAGGCCCGTGACGCGATCGGCCGCACCTGGCAGATGTCGACCATCCAGTACGACTTCAACCAGCCCGAGCGGTTCGGGCTGGAGTACCAGGCTGCCGACGGCTCCCGCCAGCAGCCGGTGATGATCCACTCGGCCAAGTTCGGCTCCATCGAGCGGTTCCTCGGCGTGCTCGTCGAGCACTACGCCGGTGCGTTCCCGCCCTGGCTCTCCCCGGTGCAGGTCCTCATGGTGCCGGTCGCGGAGGAGTACTCCGACTACCTGCACGACGTGGCGGACCAGCTGCGGCGCAAGGGGATCCGCGTCGAGATCGACGACAGCGACGACCGGTTC
Organism: Pedococcus sp. 2YAF34; assembly: GCF_052114585.1. Lineage (NCBI taxonomy): Bacteria > Bacillati > Actinomycetota > Actinomycetes > Micrococcales > Intrasporangiaceae > Pedococcus > Pedococcus sp. 2YAF34. The sequence continues at coordinate 21,321 of NZ_JBFRFA010000005.1, read as the reverse complement.
CCCAAGAAGATCCGCAACGCCAGCAAGTCGCGCGTCCCCTTCACGCTCATCGCCGGCGAGGAGGACCGCTCCGCCGGTGCAGTCTCGTTCCGCTACCGCAGCGGCGAGCAGAAGAACGGTGTCCCGGTGGCGGACGCGATCGCCGAGGTCGTGGCCGCAGTGGAGTCCCGCACCCAGGTCTGAGCGCGGTCTGGGGTCGGTGCCACCAACTCCCGCCCCGACTCAGTGAGCGCGAAGTGTCGGCAACCGACCCCGGTTCCGACACTTCGCGCTCACTCAGTGTGTGGAAGCAGCGGTACTGCGCCTGCTCGACCGGCCGCGTGGACGCCAGACCATGCGCACGTCCGGCGCGCCCTCCTCGTTGTCGCCGTCCGTGTGCTCGACGGGCACGAAACCGTGCCGCTCGTAGAACCGCAGCGCGTCGGTGTTGCTCTCGAACGCCCACAGCTGCAGCCCCTCGGGGAACCGTTGCTTGGCGACGTCCAGCAACCGGGTCCCGAGGCCGTGGCCGGTGTGGTCCGCCCTGAGGTAGAGGTGGCCCAGCACGTCCGGGGCGACCACGGCCAGGAACCCGACCAGCCGGCCGCCCGACTCGGCCACCCAGACCTCGAACTCGGCCAGCAGCACGTGCTCGACGAAGGGCAGGACGCTCTCGCGGGGGTGCACGATCATCGGGATGTGCGGCACCGACTCGCGGCGCGCCTCCCAGAAGAGCTCGGCAAGGTCCTTGGCGTCGGCAGGGGTGCCTCGACGCAGGCTGGCGCGGGCAGGCTGGGTACGGGTGCTCACCACCCCATTCTGCCGAGGGAGGACCACGGCGTACCGGGGCACCTGCGCCGTGCCCTGCATAGGATCGGGACATGAGCCACCCACCCGAGCCGCACACCGACTTCGCGAGCGTCCCGGACGGGTTCGAGCGGCTGTGGACCCCGCACCGCATGGCCTACATCTCCGGCGAGCGGCCCAGCGAGGACGCCGGCGACGGCTGCCCGTTCTGCGCGGCGCCCGGGCGCGGCGACGCGGAGGGGCTCGTCGTCCACCGCGGCGAGCACTGCTACGTCGTGATGAACCTGTTCCCCTACAACCCCGGACACGTCCTGGTGTGCCCCTACCGCCACGTCTCGCTCTACGTCGACCTCACCGACGAGGAGACCCTGGAGCTGGGTCGCCTCACCAAGGAGGCCATCGGCGCCCTCGACGCGACCTCCCAGCCCATGGGCTACAACATCGGCATGAACCAGGGCGCCGTCGCGGGCGCGGGCGTGCAGGCGCACCTGCACCAGCACGTCGTCCCGCGATGGGGCGGCGACATGAACTTCCTGCCCATCATCGGGCAGACGAAAGCTCTTCCGATGCTGCTGGAGAACGTCCGGAGCCGGCTGGCGGCGGCGTGGCCCTCCGCCGTCCCGGGAGGCGCGACCGGTTCCGCGACCGCAGCCGCTCCCACGGACGGGTAGCCCACCACGGCCCGATCCGCTCCAGCGGCAGGAAGCTGAGCAGGCACACGACCAGCGGCAGGAAGTGGATCTTGAGCATGAGGTAGGTGCTCAGGTGGAACCCGGCCCAGAAGGCGAGTCCCGCATACAGGGCCCGGCCGCGCAGCCAGAGCAGGACCGGCGAGCAGAACTCGGCGACCAGGACCACCCACTGCAGGGCGTGGGTGAGGGCCGGGTGCGAGCCGACCCAGGGGCCGATCCCGTTGGGACGCCTGGTGAGCGCCCAGATGAGGGTCGCCCCGTTCGCCCAGCCCCACCCGCCGAACCGCATCTTCGCGCTGGCCGAAAGCCAGTAGATGCAGACCGCGCCGACCTGCACCATGCGGACCGCCCAGCCGGCGGCCTGCGAACGCACGTCGACGTCGGCCACCCGTGCCCGGCCCGCGGTGGGCAGCACGAACAGCGCCAGGACGAGCGCGAAGTGGTCGTGGTCCACCTTGGAGTAGGCGAACGCGTTGCTGACCCAGTCGAGCATCCCCACGGCGCAGACCCAGCCGGCGAGGCGGGGCAGGCGACCGGTCGCGGCGACCAGCGCGCTGAGGACGATGACGCCGAGGAGCACGTGGACGTAGGTGTGCGACGGGGCCGGCAGGTGCAGGACGTCGCGCACCACGAGCCCGCGGTAGAGGCTGGGTGGCACGTCGCCGTGGGGGATCGGGTCGGTGACGATCCACAGGACGTCGAGCAGGACGAACGGGTAGATGACGTGCCGCAGCCAGGCGACCCGGGCCAGCGGGACCGCCGGGACGAGGAAGCGCTCGAGGGGGTTCACCGGCCGTCCTCCCCGCCCGGTATGCCGCTGGGGCGCGGCTCCAGGGGGTCGCGCACCTGCCAGGTGGCGAGGGTCGACGTGGTGGCGTTGCCCGTGGGGATGTTCGTCGAGGTGTTGCGCAGCCAGATGGTCCGGTAGGCAGCCTCGTGGGGGAGCCGTCGCCGGTGCAGGACCGCGATGTCCTGCAGCAGGGCCGGGTCCGCGATGATCCGCGGCGCCTGGCCCTCGATCTCGGAGCGCTCGATACCGATCATCTCCTTGGACAGCGGCACCCGGACCACCTCGCCGTCCACGGTGAGCGCGTCCATCGTGAGGGAGTTGATGACGCCGTCGTTGCGGACCGAGAACGCGTACTGCGACATCGGCCCGAACGGCCACCACTGGTCGTTGCCCACCCAGGTGCCGAGGCACACGGTCGTCACGACGGCGGCGGTGGTCGCGAGGCGCCACAGCACGGAGTAGGAGCCCAGCTCACCGGACCGCGGCTGGGGCAGGGCGCCCGACGAGGCCGGTGCGAGCGTGCCCGACGACCCTGCGCGACGCCCCCTCATGGCCGTCATGGTGCCACGCGGATGAGAGACTTCGGCCATGGACATGGCCAGGGACAGGGAACGAGGCCTGCTCATCTTCGACGGGGACTGCGGCTTCTGCACGACCAGCGCCCGGTTCGTCTCGCGCTGGGTCGACCGGCGCGACCGCTACGACGTGCGGCCGTGGCAGGAGCTCGACCTCGGCTCCCTCGGGGTGACCGAGGCCGAGTGCGTCGAGGCCGCCCAGTTCGTGCGCCGCGACGGGTCGGTCGTGGCGGGGCACCGCGCCATCGCCGCAGGGCTGACCCACGGGGCGCCAATGTGGCGGCCCCTGGGGCACCTGCTCACGGTGCCGGGCATCTCGCAGCTGGCCGCCCGCGTCTACGCCTGGGTCGCCGACCACCGCTACGCCCTTCCCGGCGGCACCGCGGCGTGCGCGCCCGGGATCCCCGCCCAGCCTCAGTAGGCTGCCCCCACCATGCTCAACAAGTACGCACGTGCCCTCTTCACGACCATCTTCACGCCGGTCGCCAGGCTGTTCCTCAAGCTGGGGATCAGTCCCGACGTCGTGACCATCGTCGGGACCCTCGGCGTGTGCTTCGGCGCCTTGGCGTTCTACCCGCGCCACGAGTTCTTCTGGGGCACGATCGTCATCACGCTCTTCGTGTTCTCCGACACCGTCGACGGCGTCATGGCCCGCATGTCCGGCCGGTCCGGCCGCTGGGGCGCCTACCTCGACTCCACCCTCGACCGGTTCGGCGACTCGGCCATCTTCGGCGGCCTCGTCCTCTGGTACGCCGGCCGCGGCGACGACTTCCTCATGGCCGGCCTCGCGCTCGCGTGCCTCATCCTCGGCAGCGTCGTGTCCTACGCCAAGGCGCGCGCGGAGGGGCTCGGCTTCTCCGCGGACGTCGGCATCGCCGAGCGCGCCGACCGCCTCGTCGCCGTCCTGGTGACCACGGGCCTGGTCGGCCTCGGCCTGCCCGAGGTGGTGCTGACGATCGTCCTGGCGCTCCTCGCCGTGGCGAGCCTGGTCACCGTGGTGCAGCGCATGCTCATGGTGCGCCGCCAGGCGCTCACCGCAGCCCAGTGAGCCGGCTCGGCGACCTGCTCGCCGTGAGCGGCTTCCGCCTCGGCTGGGCCACCGTACGGCGCCTGCCCGAGCGCGCCGCGTACGCCGCCTTCGACCGCGTCGCCGACCTCACCGTCGCCCGAGGGGGCAAGGGGGTGCAGCGCCTGCGGAGCAACTACGCGCGGGTGCGTCCCGAGCTGGACGACGCAGCCCTCGATGCGCTGGTGCGCGCCGGCATGCGGTCCTACATGCGCTACTACTGCGAGGCGTTCCGGCTGCCCGACCGCAGCCGGGCCGGCATCGAGGCCCAGGTCGTCGTGCACGGCGACGCCCCGGTGCGCGCCGAGCTCGCCGCGGGCCGTCCCGTCGTCTGCTTCCTCGGCCACCTCGGCAACTGGGACATCGCCGGTGCGTGGGGGACCAGGGCGATCGCGCCGGTCGTCACCGTCGCCGAGCGCCTGGAGCCGGAGGAGGTCTTCACCGAGTTCCTGGAGTTCCGGGAGTCGCTGGGCATGACGATCCTGCCGCTGACCGGAGGCGGTGACGTCTTCGCCCAGCTGCGCGGGCACCTGGCCGCGCCGGTGCTGATGCCCCTGCTCGCGGACCGCGACCTGACGGCCCGGGGGATCGAGGTCGACCTGTGCGGCCACCGCTCGAAGATGGCCGCCGGCCCCGCCGCCCTCGCGCTCGCCAGCGGGGTGGCGCTGCACCCGGTGTCCATCCACTACGAACCCGTACCCGGGTCCTGGCGGCACCGCGTCGTCATCACCTTCCACGACCGCGTCGAGGTGCCGGCGACCGGCACGACCCGCGCCAAGGCCGTGGCCATGACCCAGCAGTGCGCCGATGCCCTCGGGGCGGCCATCGTCGAGCACACCGCCGACTGGCACATGCTGCAGCGGGTGTTCCTCGAGGACCTCGCGCCGAGGTCGGCGGCGACCGAGGCCGCTGGGGCCGCTGGGGCCCCGGGGTCTGCTGGAGCCGCGTCGTGAGGATCGGGATCGTCTGCCCCTACTCCTTCGACGTGCCCGGGGGAGTGCAGTTCCACGTGCGCGACCTCGCCGAGCACTTCCTCGCCCAGGGACACCATGCGTCGGTGCTGGCGCCGGCCGACGACGACACCCCGCTGCCCGACTACGTCGAGTCGGTGGGCCGGGCCGTGCCCGTCCGCTACAACGGTTCCGTCGCCCGCCTCAACTTCGGGCCCGTCACCGCGGCTCGGGTCGGGCGTTGGCTCGAGCGTGGCGAGTTCGACGTGCTCCACATCCACGAGCCGGTGACCCCCTCGATCGCCCTGCTCGCCCTGTGGTCCGCCGACGGCCCGGTCGTCGCCACGTTCCACACCTCCAACCTGCGCTCGCGCGCCATGCAGGCCGCCTACCCGCTGCTGCGGCCCAGCCTCGAGAAGATCAGCGGCCGCATCGCCGTCTCCGAGGACGCGCGCCGCACGGTCACCACCCACCTCGGCGGTGACGCCGTCGTGATCCCCAACGGTGTCAACGTCGCCCGCTTCGCCGAGGCATCGCCCGAGCCGGCCTGGCAGGGCACGACCGACGCGCCGACCCTGGCCTTCCTCGGGCGCATCGACGAGCCCCGCAAGGGCCTCCCGGTGCTCGCGGCCGCGATGCCTGCGGTGCTGGCGCGGCACCCCGGGGCGCGCGTGCTCGTCGCCGGCCCCGGTGACGTCGAGGCTGCCCGCGAGCGGATGGATCCTGCGGTCGCCTCTGCCACCGAGTTCCTCGGCATGGTCAGCGACGAGGAGAAGGCGGCCCTGCTCTCGTCCGTCGACGCCTACGTCGCCCCGCACACCGGCGGCGAGAGCTTCGGCATCGTCCTCGTCGAGGCCATGAGTGCCGGAGCGCCCGTGGTCGCCTCCGACCTCGCGGCGTTCGTCCGGGTCCTCGACCGCGGCCGGTGCGGGGCGATGTTCACCAACGAGGACCCCGGAGACCTGTCGCGACAGCTGCTCCGCGTGCTCGGCGACCCCGGCGAGCGCGAGCGCCTGGCCGCACTCGGCAGCAAGCGCGCGATGGTGTTCGACTGGTCGGTCGTGGCCGAGGACGTCATGGCGGTCTACGAGACGGTCACGCACGGCATGGACGACGTGCGCACCGACCACACCGGCCACCTGCGGGCCGACCCGACCGACACGCGGTGGACGCGACTGCTGCGCGGTGCGCGGCGCGGAGGTGAGGACTGATGGAGCTCCTGACGTATGCCGCGGTCGTGGTGGCCGTGCTCCTCGGCGTGGCCTGGTACCTCTCCTACAACGCCGCCCGCCTCGACCGCCTGCACACCCGGGCCGAGGGTGCGTTGTCCGCGCTGGACGCCCAGCTGGTCCGCCGCGCGGAGGCGACCCTGGAGCTCGCCAACTCCGGTGCAGTCGATCCCGCCACCGCCCTGATGCTCGCGGGCGCGGCCTCGGACTCCCTCGAGGCCCACAACGAGCGCGCGCTCGAGGACGACCTGCTCGAGGGGCAGAGCTTCGGTGCCCGCGAGGGGCTGGAGAGCGACCTCACCGCCGCGCTGCAGGCGGCGCTGACGCCCGACGTGGTTGCCGAGATCAGGGCCGAGGACGCCGCGGGCGCGGCCGCCCTCCAGCGCGTCGAGGGAGCCGGGGTCCGGGTGCAGCTCGCCCGGCGCTTCCACAACGACGCCGTCACCGACGTACGCCGCGTGCGCCGCAAGGCGGTCGTGCGCCTCTTCCGGCTCGCCGGGCACGCCGACCTCCCGCGCACGGTCGAGTTCGACGACGAGCTGCCTCCCGCCGTCCGCGACTGACCCCGGCCACCGGTCCCAGCCGGGTCGCAGGGGCGGTCGGAGGCACGGGACGCACCAACTAGCATGGGATGCGAAGCGCGTCCCCTGCGCTGCGCCCTGAACAGAATCTGGAGCACGTCGTCATGTCCGCCGACACCACCACCCCCGCCAGCCAGCCCTCGTCGCAGCCCACCACCGGCACGTCCCGCGTCAAGCGCGGCATGGCCGAGATGCTCAAGGGCGGCGTCATCATGGACGTCGTCAACGCCGAGCAGGCCAAGATCGCCGAGGACGCCGGTGCCGTCGCCGTCATGGCGCTCGAGCGGGTCCCCGCCGACATCCGCGCCCAGGGCGGCGTCTCGCGCATGTCCGACCCCGACATGATCGACGGCATCATCGAGGCCGTCTCCATCCCGGTGATGGCCAAGGCCCGCATCGGCCACTTCGTCGAGGCGCAGGTGCTGCAGTCCCTCGGCGTCGACTACATCGACGAGTCCGAGGTCCTGACCCCCGCCGACTACGCCAACCACATCGACAAGTGGAACTTCACCGTCCCCTTCGTCTGTGGTGCGACCAACCTCGGCGAAGCCCTGCGCCGCATCACCGAGGGTGCGGCGATGATCCGCTCCAAGGGTGAGGCCGGCACCGGTGACGTCTCCAACGCCACCACCCACATGCGCCAGATCCGCCAGCAGATCCGCAAGCTCCAGAACCTCCCCGAGGACGAGCTCTTCGTCGCGGCGAAGGAGCTCCAGGCTCCCTACGAGCTCGTGACGGAGGTCGCCGAGGCCGGCAAGCTGCCCGTGGTGCTGTTCACCGCCGGCGGCATCGCCACCCCCGCCGACGCCGCGATGATGATGCAGCTCGGCGCCGAGGGCGTCTTCGTCGGCTCGGGCATCTTCAAGTCCGGCAACCCCGCCCAGCGGGCCGAGGCGATCGTCAAGGCCACCACGTTCTTCGACGACCCCGACGTGATCGCCAAGGTCTCGCGCGGCCTCGGTGAGGCCATGGTCGGCATCAACGTCGACGAGATCCCCGAGCCGCACCGACTCGCCGAGCGCGGCTGGTAGCCACCCGCTCCCGGCACTTCCGGCGCCCATTGCAACGAAGGGTGGGAAGCGGCTGCTCCAGCACCACCTGAGGCAGCCGGTTCCCACCCTTCGTCGTCGCCGTCGGGGCTTCAGCCCCTGTCGTCAGGGAGCGCCATGAAGAGCACGGGCAGGTGGTCGGCAGGAAGCCACCAGGGGCGGCCCTCGCCGACCACCTGCCACCCCGTCCTGCGGTAGAGCTCGACGGCGGCGGTCGTCTCCTGGACCACGTCGAGGACGGGGGTCCGGCCGGTGGCGCGGATCGCCTCGACCGCTGTCGCCAGCAGCGCACTGCCGACGCCCCGGCCGCGCGCGGTGTGGGCCACGAACAGCACCGAGACCGCTGCCAGCTCCTCGGCCCCGCGCCCCGTGCCCGCGGTCCAGAGGTCCGCCTCCATCCCCGTCCCGACCCCGCAGACCGACACGTGGCCGACGACCTCGGCGTCGAGGTCTGCCACCCAGGCCGCGTCCTCGCCGTCGCGGCGGATGAAGTCCTCGGCAGGGAACGGCAGGGGCCAGCGCTGGGGGTACCCGGAGTACGGCCGTTGCGCCGCGAGCACCTCGGCAAGAGCGGGGAGGTCGTCGGGGGTGCGGGCGCGGATGCGCGCGTCGGGCAGGGGCACGGTGACCAGCCTAGGTGGGCGCCCCCGTAGCATTCCGGCCGTGACGAATCCCTCCAGTCCGACCATCGGTGTCCTCGCCGTCCAGGGGGACGTGCGCGAGCACCTGTACGCCGTCGAGCAGGCCGGCGCGCGCAGCGCCACGGTCCGCCGCCCGCGCGAGCTGGAGGCGGTCGACGCGCTCATCATCCCCGGTGGCGAGTCGACGACGATGGACAAGCTCGTCCGCGCCTTCGACCTGTACCACCCGCTCCGGGAGCGCCTCGCGGCAGGCATGCCGGCCTACGGGTCGTGCGCGGGCATGATCATGCTCGCCGACCGCATCGCCGACGCCCGACCCGACCAGCAGACGCTCGGCGGTCTCGACATCACGGTGCGGCGCAACGCCTTCGGACGCCAGGTCGACTCCTTCGAGGAGGACCTCCACATCCGAGCCATCGGCGGGGCCCCGATGCGGGCCGTGTTCATCCGCGCCCCGTGGGTCGAGGAGGTCGGCGAGGGCGTGGAGGTCCTGGCCCGCGTCGAGGACGGCCCGGCCGCAGGTAGGATCGTCGCCGTTCGTCAGGGATCGGTGATGGCCACCTCCTTCCACCCGGAAGTGACCGGTGACCACCGGTTCCACCAGTTGTTCGTCGAGATCGTGAGAGGCAAGGCATGAGCGGCCACAGCAAATGGGCGACCACCAAGCACAAGAAGGCCGCCATCGACGCCAAGCGCGGCAAGCTCTTCGCCAAGCTGATCAAGAACATCGAGGTCGCGGCGCGCACGGGTGGCGGTGACCCCACGGGCAACCCGACGCTCTACGACGCCATCCAGAAGGCCAAGAAGTCCTCGGTCCCCAACAACAACATCGACAACGCGGTCAAGCGTGGCTCGGGCGCCACCGCCGGCGGCTCGGACTGGGAGACCATCACCTACGAGGGCTACGCGCCAGGTGGCGTGGCCGTCCTCATCGAGTGCCTGACCGACAACCGCAACCGCGCCGCGGCCGAGGTCCGGACCGCCCTGACCCGCAACGGCGGACAGCTCGCCGACCCGGGCTCGGTCTCCTACGTGTTCGACCGCAAGGGCGTCGTCGTGGTGCCCAAGGGTGACAAGACCGAGGACGACATCCTCGAGGTGGTGCTCGAGGCGGGGGCCGACGAGGTCAACGACCTCGGCGACTCCTTCGAGATCATCTCCGAGGCCACCGACTTCGTCGCCGTGCGCAAGGCGGTCCAGGACGCCGGCATCGACTACGACTCGGCCGAGGCCTCGTGGGTCCCCAACCTCCAGGTGCCGCTCGACGCCGACGGCGCCCGCAAGATGATCCGCGTCATCGAGGCCCTCGAGGACTCCGACGACGTTCAGGACGTCTTCGCCAACGGTGACATCAGCGACGAGGTTCTCGCCGAGCTCGACGAGGACGACGAGTAGACGACATCGAGCAGGCGGCACACCGAGTGGGCGGCGACCAGACCGGTCCGCTCGGTGCCACCAGCCGGACGCCCCGTCCTCCCCGCGTGTTGCTGCGGGGGAGCCGGGGCGTCGTCCGTGTAGCGTTCACCGAACAGGTGTTCGGATGACGAGACGGTGGAGCGGCAGCGCCCGCCAGGACGAGGGAGCAGCGCAGTGCGCGTACTCGGGGTCGACCCCGGACTGACCCGGTGCGGGCTGGGTGTGGTCGACAGCAGCCGCGGCCGCAGGCTCACCATGGTCGCGGTGGGGGTCGTCCGGACGCCGGGCGACCGCGACACGGGGGAGCGGCTCGTTTACCTCCAGGACCAGGTCGACGCCTGGCTCGACCGGTTCGATCCCGACGCCATCGCCCTCGAGCGCGTCTTCGCGGCCGACCACGTGCCCACCGTCATGACGACCGCCCAGGCGTCGGGCCTGGTGCTCCTGGCCGCCGCGCGCCGCGGCCTGCCGCTCGTCACGCACACGCCCAGCGAGGTCAAGGCCGCCGTCACCGGGCAGGGCCGCGCCGACAAGGCACAGGTCACCGCCATGGTCACCCGCATCCTCGAGCTCGAGGTCGCCCCCAGGCCCGCCGACGCCGCCGACGCCCTGGCCCTGGCCATCTGCCACCACTGGCGCGGCGGCGGCGACCAGCGCCTCGCCCTCGCCGCAGCCTCCGAGCGTGCCCGGCTCAAGGCCGTGGGCGCCCGGGCCCCCGGCGCCGTACCCGGCGGTGCCCCGTCCGCCCACCCGTCCGGGGCGGTGTCGCGGTGATCGCCTCGGTGCGTGGCGCGGTCCAGCACATCGGCCTCGACCGTGTCGTCGTCGAGGTCGGGCGAGTCGGCATGCTCCTGCACACGACCCCCGCGACGGCCTCGGCGCAGCACCTCGGTCGCGAGGCGACCCTGGCGACCACGCTCGTCGTGCGCGAGGACTCACTGACCCTCTACGGCTTCGCCTCCGACGAGGAGCGCGACATCTTCGAGCAGGTCCAGACCGTCACCGGGGTGGGGCCGCGGCTCGCCCTGGCCATGCTGTCCGTGCTGGCGCCCGACCGGCTGCGCGCCGCGGTGACCGGCGCCGACCTCGCCACCCTGACCAAGGTGCCGGGCATCGGCAAGAAGGGCGCCGAGCGCATCGTGCTCGAGCTGCGGGACAAGATCGGCGTGCCGTCCGGTGCCGCCGGCACGACCCCTGCCGCACCCGCCGCCGCGGGGCCGTCCTGGCGCGACCAGGTCACCGACGCCCTCACCGGGCTCGGCTACTCCGGCAAGCAGGCCGAGGACGCCGTCACGTCGGTCGCGGCCACGGCCCCGGCCGACGCCAACGTCTCCGAGATGCTGCGCGCCGCGCTGCGTGAGCTCGGGCGGTAGGAGTGTCCGGCGACGGCTTCAGCTCCGAGATGTACGAGGACTCCTCCCTCGACGCCACCGCCCGCATCGTCGACCCCTCGGGCGAAACCGACGAGCGCACGGTCGAGATGGCGCTGCGACCGCGCCGGCTGAGCGAGTTCTCGGGGCAGTCGAGGGTGCGTGACCAGCTGTCCCTCGTGCTCGAGGCGGCGCGCCGCCGAGGCACCCCGCCCGACCACGTCCTGCTCTCGGGGCCGCCCGGCCTCGGCAAGACGACCCTGGCGATGCTCATCGGCACCGAGCTCGAGCGCCCGATCCGCATCACCAGCGGCCCGGCGATCCAGCACGCCGGCGACCTCGCAGCGGTGCTCTCGTCCCTGACCGAGGGGGAGGTGCTCTTCCTCGACGAGATCCACCGGATGTCCCGCTCCGCCGAGGAGATGCTCTACCTCGCCATGGAGGACTTCCGCGTCGACGTCATCGTCGGCAAGGGCCCGGGGGCCACCGCGATCCCGCTCGAGCTCGCACCGTTCACCGTCGTCGGGGCGACCACGCGGGCGGGCCTGCTCCCCGCGCCGCTGCGCGACCGCTTCGGCTTCACCGGCCACCTCGACTTCTACGCCACCGACGACCTCGTGGCGATCCTGCACCGCTCCGCACGGCTGCTCGATGTCGCCGCCGACCCCGACGGAATCACCGAGATCGCCCGCCGGTCGCGGGGCACACCGCGCATCGCCAACCGCCTGCTGCGTCGGGTCCGCGACTGGGCGCAGGTGCACGGCCGCCACGTCGTGGACGAGGCCGCCGCCCACGCCGCCCTGGCCCTCTTCGACGTCGACGACCGCGGCCTCGACCGGCTCGACCGAGCCGTCCTCGACGCCCTGTGCCGCCGGTTCGGCGGGGGACCGGTCGGGCTGTCGACCCTCGCGGTGGCCGTCGGCGAGGAGGCCGACACCGTCGAGACGGTCGCCGAGCCGTTCCTCGTGCGCGAGGGCTTCATGGTGCGCACCCCGCGTGGCCGCGCCGCCAGCGCGCTGGCGTGGGAGCACCTGGGGCTGACGCCGCCGGCCGGCCTCGACCGCCAGCCGGCCCTGCCGCTGGACACCGGCGAGGGCCGCTTCGGCGCCTGAGGACCCGCCCGGGTGGCACCGCCCGCGAAATGGTCACAATTGGAACGCGGTTGCGGCAGGGCACGTTGGTCGGTATGCCGTGCGTCACCTACACTCGGGCGGTCACCCGGCTGGTGCCGGGGACCTGTGCGTGCCCGGTGATGCGGCTGCGCGCACCACCAGCCAACTGTGAAGGGATGCTCCATGTCGAGTGGCGGCTCACCGCTAGCCAGCCTGCTGATCTTCGCCCTGCCCGTGCTGCTGATCGTGTTCATGGTGTTCAGCCAGCGTCGACGGCAGCGCGAGGCGCAGTCCCTGCAGGCGGGTCTGACGGTCGGTGACGAGGTCTGCACGACCTCGGGCCTCTTCGGCCGGGTCACCTCGATCGAGGACCAGGTCGTCACCCTCGAGGTCGCCCCGGGTGTGGTGCTGCGCTTCGACCGCCGCGCGATCGGCCTCAAGACCCCGCAGTCCCCTTCCTCCACGACGGCGTCCGACCAGCCGTCCGGTCCCGTCAGCCCCGAGTAGAGGTCACCCCACGTGGCAACCAACCCGTACAACCGCAAGCCGCTGAAGGTCCTGGCGGGCCTCGCGGCCGTGAGCATCGCCCTCTACGGGCTGCTCTTCGCCGCCGTGACCTGGGGCGACGCCCAGTTCAAGCCGAAGCTCGGCCTGGACCTCGCCGGCGGCACCCAGCTCGTGCTGGCACCGCGCCTCGTGGGCAACGCCAAGGTCTCCAGCGACCAGCTCAACCAGGCGCGCGACATCATCGTCCAGCGCGTCGACGCCAACGGCGTCGCGGGTGCCGAGGTGACCACCAGCGGTGGCCGCAACATCGTGGTGAGCATGCCCGGTACGCCGCCGAAGGCCACCGAGGACGCCATCCGTCGCTCCTCGCAGATGCAGTTCCGGCCGGTCCTCGCAGCCGCGCCCGGCACCAACCAGCCGGTGCCGACCGGCACCTCGACCACGGGCGGGACCCCGACGGGTACGGCGACCGGTACCGCCACGGGCACCGCCACCAAGCCGGCCGTGCCGACCGCCACCGGCGCGACGACGACCAAGGCCGGCAGCGCCGTGCCGGGCGCGTTCGTCCGAGCGACGACGACCCCCGCCACCGGTGCGAGCACCACGCCTGCCCCGACGGCCACGACGGGCGCCGCGACCCCCACCACGCCGGCCGCGGGCAGCACCGCCGCGCCCAAGGACGCCAGCGACCTCGCCCAGATCACCCCTGCGCTCACCCAGGAGTTCCAGGCCCTCGACTGCGCCAAGGACGGCGTCCTCGACGGCATCGTCGACGACCCGGCCAAGCCGCTGGTCACCTGCTCCGACACCGGCGCCGAGAAGTACATCCTCGGCCCGGTCGAGGTCCGCGGTGACCAGATCAAGGACGCTGTCGCCGGCTACCAGCCGCTGTCCAACGGCCAGCCGTCCAACATCGTCGAGATCCGCCTGTCCTTCAACAGCAGCGGCACCAAGGCGTTCGGCAACGTCACCAAGCGCCTGGTCAACCTGGAGGACCCGCGCAACCGGTTCGCCGTGACGCTGGACTCGCAGGTGCTCACCGCACCGACCGCGCAGGCAGCCATCCTCGACGGCCAGGCCAGCATCACGGGCAGCTTCACCATCGAGAGCGCCCGCGACCTGGCCAACCAGCTCAAGTTCGGCGCCCTGCCGCTGTCGTTCGACCTGCAGACCCGTGACGAGATCAGCCCGACCCTCGGCAGCGAGCAGCTGCGCATGGGCCTGGTCGCCGGCGTCATCGGCTTCGCCCTGGTGTTCCTGTACTCCCTCGGGCAGTACCGCGCACTGGGCCTGGTGACCGTCGCCTCCATCGTCATCGCCGCCCTGCTGACCTACGTCGCCATCGCGCTGCTGGGCTGGGCGCAGAACTTCCGCCTCGACATGGCGGGCGTGACCGGCCTGATCGTGGCCATCGGTGTCACCGCCGACTCCTTCATCGTCTACTTCGAACGCATCCGCGACGAGGTCCGGGAAGGCCGTCCGCTGCGTGCTGCGGTCGACACCGGCTGGCGCCGCGCCCGGCGGACCATCCTGGCCGCCGACGGCGTCAACTTCCTCGCCGCGTTCGTGCTCTACCTGCTGGCCTCGTCCAACGTGCGCGGCTTCGCGTTCACGCTCGGGCTGACCACGCTCATCGACCTCCTGGTCGTGGTGCTGTTCACCCACCCGGTCGTGGCGATCCTGTCGAGCACCAAGTTCTTCGGCGGCGGCCACCGCTGGTCCGGCCTGGACCCCCAGCGCCTCGGGGCCAAGACGAACAGGGCCCGGTATGCCGGGCGCGGACGGGTCGCGATGCCTGCGACCGCCTCCGCCACGAGCGACGGGAGCGCGCTGTGATCAACTTCGCCGCACTGGGCAACGACCTCTACACCGGCAAGCGCTCGATCGACTTCGTCGGCCGCTACAAGCGCTGGTACGTCCTGTCGGGCATCTTCGTCCTGCTCGCGACGCTGGGCCTGGTCTTCCAGGGCCTCAACCTCAGCCTGGAGTTCTCGGGCGGCTCGGAGTTCCGGGTCTCGAAGGTGACGATCGGCGACACCTACGAGCAGAAGGCCAAGGACGCCGTGACCTCGGTCGCCCCGGCCGCTGCCCCTGAGGTGACGACCATCGGCTCCGGCACGGTCCGCGTGCAGACCGAGAAGCTGAGCGACGCCAAGATCCGCGACGTGCAGTCGTCGCTGGCCAGGGCCTTCGACACGACCGCCGGTGACGTCTCCGCGTCGTTCGTCGGTCCGTCGTGGGGTGCCTCGGTCAGCCAGAAGGCGCTGCAGGCCCTTGCCGTGTTCCTCGCGCTGGTCGCGGCGGTGATGGCGATCTACTTCCGCACCTGGAAGATGGCTGTCGCAGGCCTCGCCGCCCTCGTCCACGACCTGTTCATCACGGTCGGCATCTACGCGCTTGCCGGCTTCGAGGTGTCGCCGGCGACGATGATCGGCTTCCTGACGATCCTCGGCTACTCGCTCTACGACACCGTCGTGGTGTTCGACAAGGTGCGCGAGAACACGGGCGAGGCGCGCGGCAACGGACGCATGTCCTACGCCCAGGCGGCCAACCTGGCCGTCAACCAGACTCTGGTGCGCTCCATCAACACCACCGTCGTGGCCCTGCTCCCGATCGCGTCGATCCTGGTCATCGGGTTCCTGTTCCTGGGCCCGGGCACCCTGCTCGACCTCGCGCTGGCGCTGTTCGTCGGTATCGCGGTGGGTGCCTACTCCTCGATCTTCATCGCGACGCCGCTGCTCGTGCACATGCGCGGCAAGGAGCCGGAGATGGTGGAGCTCGCCAAGAAGGCGCAGCGCTACCAGGCCCGGCACGGCGGCCAGGTGCTGGCCTCGGACGTCGCCCCCATCGAGCACGGGCGCGACGACGAGCCGTCCGAGACCGGTTCGCTGGAGTCGGCCGGGGTCGGTGCGACCGCGCCGAGCATCGCCCGGGGCACGCACAAGTACGCCACGTCAGGACCGCGCAACCAGCCGCGCCGGCCCCCGAAGTCGCGGCGCTGACATGACCCAGGCCGTGCCCGAGTCGCTGCCCGGCCCGCTCGTCGAGCTCCTCGAGAGCCGGCTGCGCGACATCCCGGACTTCCCGAGCCCGGGTGTGGTGTTCAAGGACGTCACCCCGCTGCTCGCCGACGGCAAGGCCTTCGGCGCGGTCGTCGCCGACATGGCCGACCGTCGGCGGGGGAGCATCGACCTGGTCGTCGGCATCGAGGCGCGGGGCTTCATCTTCGGGGCGGCGCTGGCCCAGCACCTGGGCATCGGCTTCGTGCCGGTGCGCAAGGCGGGCAAGCTCCCCGGGCGCACCCGCGGTGTCTCCTACGACCTGGAGTACGGCAGCGCGACCATCGAGATCCACGAGGACTCCTTCGTCGGCGGCGAGCGGGTCCTGGTCGTCGACGACGTCCTGGCCACCGGCGGCACGGCCGAGGCGGCGTGCCGCCTGCTCGAGGACGGAGGCGCCGAGGTGGTCGCCTTCGAGGCCCCGATCGAGCTCGAGTTCCTCCACGGTCGCGACCGCCTGAAGGGGCGCGACGTGCACACCACGCTGGTCGTCCGGGGCGGCTGATCCGGGGCCCCCGGATCACGTAGGCTCAGTCCATGAGCGAGGACGTCGTCACCGGCACGGTGGGGCAGAGCACGTCCTCCTCCAACCGGGTCCGCGCGCGCCTCGCCCGGTTCGGCAGCCGCGGGGCGCCGACCAACCCGGTGCTCGAACCGCTCCTACAGACGGTGCGTGCCACCCATCCCAAGGCCGACCTCACCGTCATCGAGCGGGCCTACGTCGTCGCCGAGGAGGCCCACCGGGGCCAGAAGCGCAAGTCCGGCGACGCCTACATCACCCACCCGCTGGCCGTCACCACGATCCTCGCCGAGCTCGGCATGACCCCGGCGACGCTGGCGGCGGCGCTGCTGCACGACACCGTCGAGGACACCTCCTACAGCCTCACCCAGCTGGAGAAGGACTTCGGCCGTGAGGTCGCGATGCTCGTCGACGGCGTCACCAAGCTCGACAAGGTGACCTACGGCGACGCCGCCCAGGCCGAGACCGTGCGCAAGATGGTCGTGGCCATGGCCCGCGACATCCGCGTCCTGGTGATCAAGCTCGCCGACCGGCTCCACAACGCCCGCACCTGGCGCTACGTCTCCGTCGAGTCGGCCCAGCGCAAGGCCCGCGAGACCCTCGAGATCTACGCACCGCTGGCCCACCGGCTCGGCATGAACACCATCAAGTGGGAGCTGGAGGACCTGTCCTTCGCGACCCTCTACCCCAAGGTGTACGACGAGATCGTCCGGCTCGTGGCCGAGCGGGCGCCGGCGCGTGAGGAGTTCCTCTCGGGTGTCCGCGAGCAGGTGAGCGAGGACCTCAAGGCCGCGAAGATCAAGGCGACGGTCACCGGCCGCCCCAAGCACTACTACTCCGTCTACCAGAAGATGATCGTGCGCGGTCGCGACTTCGAGGACATCTACGACCTCGTCGCGGTGCGGGTCCTCGTCGACTCGGTGCGCGACTGCTACGCGGCGCTCGGTGCGCTGCACGCGCGGTGGAACCCCCTGCCCGGGCGGTTCAAGGACTACATCGCGATGCCGAAGTTCAACATGTACCAGTCGCTGCACACGACGGTCATCGGGCCCGAGGGCAAGGCCGTCGAGATCCAGATCCGCACGCACACCATGCACCGCCGGGCCGAGTACGGCGTCGCCGCCCACTGGAAGTACAAGGAGGACGGGACCGCCCCCGCCTCCGGTGCCAAGGACGGCGAGACCGGCCCCATCAACGACATGGCGTGGCTGCGCCAGCTGCTCGACTGGCAGAAGGAGACCGCCGACCCGGGCGAGTTCCTCGACTCGCTGCGGTTCGAGATCAACGCCCGCGAGGTCTACGTCTTCACGCCCAAGGGCGAGGTCGTGGCGCTGCCTGCCGGGGCGACCCCCGTCGACTTCGCCTACGCCGTGCACACCGAGGTCGGCCACCACTGCATCGGCGGGCGCGTCAACGGCCGGCTCGTGCCGCTGGAGTCGACCCTCGAGAACGGCGACGTCGTCGAGGTGCTCACCTCCAAGGCCGACGGCGCCGGTCCCTCACGCGACTGGCTGACCTTCGTCAAGTCACCGCGGGCCCGCAACAAGATCAAGCAGTGGTTCTCCAAGGAACGCCGCGAGGAGGCCATCGAGACCGGCAAGGACGCCATCGCCAAGGCGATGCGCAAGGAGGGCCTGCCGCTGCAGCGCCTCCTCACCGTCGAGACCCTCACCGGGCTCGCGTCCGAGCTGCGCTACCAGGACATCGACGCCCTGTATGCCGCCGTCGGCGAGGGCCACGTGTCGGCCCAGCACGTCGTGGGCCGGCTCGTGGTCTCCCTCGGCGGCGAGGAGGGCGCCTCCGAGGACCTCGCCGAGGCCACCACACCGACGCGGTCCATGCGCCGGCGCTCGGGCGACCCGGGCGTGGTGGTCGTCGGGACGGCAGACGTGTGGGTCAAGCTCGCCCGCTGCTGCACCCCGGTCCCGGGTGACCCCATCATGGGGTTCATCACCCGCGGCAACGGCGTCTCGGTGCACCGCACCGACTGCACCAATGCGGAGTCCCTTCTCTCGCAACCGGATCGGATGATCGAGGTGGAATGGGCGCCGTCGTCGGCGTCGGTGTTCCTCGTGCAGCTGCAGGTCGAGGCGCTCGACCGCAACCGGCTGCTCTCGGACGTCACGCGGGTGCTGTCCGACCAGCACGTCAACATCCTGTCGGCGTCGGTGCAGACGTCACGCGACCGGGTGGCGATCAGCAAGTTCACGTTCGAGATGGGGGACCCGAGCCACCTCGAGCACGTGATGAAGGCGGTGCGCAAGATCGACGGCGTCTTCGACGTCTACCGCATCACGGGGACCAAGACGTCTGCCAAGGGGTGACGGCCCCCCGGGTCATTCTCCTGGGTTGTCCTCCGTCCCGAAGGCGTCTGCGTCTCGCCGTCGGGCGGTGGCGTGGCCCTTGGGCCTGTCCATCCGCACTCCGCTTCGCTCCGCGCTCCCGCCAGGCCCGCCACGGCCCTGCGGGCCACGCCGCCGCCCTCCTTCAGTGCTGCTGGGCCCAGTTGAGCAAGGCCCCTGCGGTCGCCACCAAGGCTCCGGCTGCTCGCACCTTGTCTGCGAGCAGGAGGCGGTGGATGGCCTGTGGGGTCTTGCCGTCGCGGCCCAGGTGGGCGTGGGTGGGGGCTGCCACGAAGGCGGTCGTCGCGAAGGTGACGGTGGTCCCGAGCAGCGCGAGGAGCAGGCCTGGGGTCATCGGGGTGGTGAGCAGGACCCAGGTCCCGGTCGCCAGCAGGGCGCCGTACGTCGCCACGACGAGCGGGACGATGGCTCGGGAGTGGGCGTCGTGGGCTGGTGACCAGGCGTCTGCGGGGACGCGGGACAGGGCGGGGTACACCAGCACGGTCACGGTGAGCTGGAAGCCGAGGTGCAGGGTGGCGGCCGCGAGCAGCGCGGTCGCGGCGGGGTCGGCCACCGTCAGCCGCGCAGGTCGGGCTGCATCAGCTCGGCGACCTGGTGGGCCGCGGGAGACAGCTCGGTACGCAGGCCCTCGACCACGCCGGCGCGGTCCTGCTCGGACCGGTTCTGGCTCAGCTTGGCCTTGCCCTCGACCCGCTCCACCACGAGCTCGACGCCGACGATCCCGCGCAGCTGCCCGTCGACGTACGCGTCGGGTGCATCCGTGACCGCCCACGGGTGTTCGCGAGCGCCCTCGTGGGCGTCGGTGAGGGCGGTGACCAGGTCACGCAGCCAGTCGACGTCGTCGTGCACCCGCACCCGGCCGGTCAGGTGGACGGTCGTGTAGTTCCAGGTCGGCACGACGCGGCCGTGCTCCGGCTTGGACGCGTACCAGGAGAGCGACACGTAGGCCTGCGGGCCACCGACGACCAGCAGGCCGGGGGAGCCCGCCGTGATGGACCGCCAGTGCTGGTTCGCCCGCGCGAAGTGTGCCCTGACGGTGTCGCCGGTCCAGAGCACCGGGAGCCGGGTCGCCGCCGGGTACCCGTCGGGACCGACGGTCACCAGCTCGCCGGCACCGGCCTCCGCGACCATCCGGCGGACGGCGTCCTCGTCGTCCACCCGGTTGAAGGCCGGTGCGTACACGGGTGACCGGTCAGCCGCTGAACTCGTCGAGGTTGCCGCGAGCCTGGGCGAGCCACTGCTCCTGCGCCTCGAGCTTGTTCCGCGCGTCCTTGAGCTTCTTGTCGTTGCCGGAGGCCTCGGCCTTCTCGACGTCGGCACGCAGGGACGCGACCGAGGACTCGAGCTGGTCGACCATGCTCTGGGCGCGCGCGGCCACCTCGGGGTTGGTCTTGTGCCAGCGCTTCTCGTCGGCGTCACGGACGGCCTGCTCGATGCGGCGCATGGCCTTCTCCATGCGGTCGACGTCGCCTCGCGGGACCTTGCCGGCGGCCTCCCAGCGGTCCTGGATGCCGCGCAGCGACGCCTTGGCTGCGTCGAGGTCGGTGACGGGCAGGATCGCCTCGGCCTCCTTGAGGATCTCCTCCTTGACGGCGAGGTTGCCGCGGAACTCCTCGTCCTCCTTGGCCGCCTCGGCGTCCTTGGCGGTGAAGAAGGCGTCCTGGGCGGCCTTGAACCGCTCCCACAGCGCGTCGTCGTCCGATCGCGAGGCCCGCCCGGCCTGGCGCCACCGGTCCATCAGCCGCTTGAAGGCGCCGGCGGTGGCGCCCCAGTCGATGCTGGTGGCCAGGGCCTCGGCCTCGGTGACGAGCGCCTGCTTGGCGGCCTTCGCCTCGCCCTGCGTGGTCTCGAGCTGGGCGAAGTGGACCCGGCGGGCCTTGTCGAAGGAGTTGCGGGCCTGGCTGAACCGCTGCCACAGGGCGCCCTCGGTCTCGCGGTCGAGGCGGGCGCCACTGCGCTGGTGCTTCTTCCACTCCTCGAGCAGCTCACGCATCCGGGCGCCGCTGGTCTTCCACTGGATCTTGTTCTCGGGCTGGCCGGCGATCTTCTCGGCCTCCGCGACGATCGCCTCGCGCTCGGTGGCGGCAGCGGCGCGCGCGGCGCTGCGCTCGGCGTTCTCCGTCTTCTTGCGCTCCTCGACCGCCGTCGCGATGTCGGCGATCTTGGCCTCGAGGGCGGCGAGGTCGCCGACGACGTTGGCCTCGGCAGCGTGTTCACGCACCTTCGCCAGCCCCTCGGCGGCGTCCTTGGCGGACAGGTCCGTGGTGGTCAGGCGCTGGTGCAGCAGGTCCGCGGAGGCGAACAGCTCGTCGTACTTGCGGGCGAAGTAGTGCAGTGCCTCGTCGGGCGTGGCGCCCGGGTAGGCGCCGACCTCGCGCTCCTCGTCGCCGACCTTGACGAAGACGGTGCCGTCGTCGGCCACCCGTCCGAAGGACTCGGCCGGCGGGCCGCTCGGCGGCGCCGCGGTCAGGGTGGGAAGCGGGTGGGCGACCTTGCGCACCGCCGCGGGGGACGGGACCGGCGCAGGCTTGGGCACCGGTCGCGGCCGCGGGCTGGGCGTCGGCGCAGCCGCGGGCGCCGCCTCCTCGACCGCGGGCGCTGCCTCAGCCGCGGGG